>NZ_JBGCCS010000023.1:0-127911 GCF_041262645.1 Streptacidiphilus sp. EB129 | reverse complement strand
ATCGGGGTGGACTTGGTGATCTTGCCGGTCTCGCTGGTGGGTGAGTACTGGCCCTTGGTCAGGCCGTAGATCCGGTTGTTGAAGAGCAGGATCTTCAGGTTGACGTTGCGGCGCAGGGCGTGGATGAGGTGGTTGCCGCCGATGGACAGCGCGTCGCCGTCACCGGTGACCACCCACACCGACAGGTCCGGGCGCGAGGCGGCCAGGCCGGTGGCGATCGCCGGGGCGCGGCCGTGGATGGAGTGCATGCCGTAGGTGTTGAGGTAGTACGGGAAACGCGAGGAACAGCCGATGCCGGAGATGAAGCAGATGTTCTCCCGCGCCAGACCCAGTTCGGGCAGGAACGACTGCACCGCCGCCAGGATCGCGTAGTCCCCACACCCCGGACACCACCGCACCTCCTGATCCGACTTGAAATCCTTCTGCGTCTGCGCGGCCGGTGCCTTGGGGACGAGAGAGAGCAGCGGGTTGTCGATCACCGTACGTCTCCTTCGGTGAGCCGGAGCTGCAGCGTCAGCGCCTCGGCGAGCTGCTCGGCCTTGAACGGCAGGCCGGTGACCTGGGTGAACGACTGCGCGTCGACCAGGTACCTGGCCCGGACCAGCTGCGCCAGCTGGCCCAGGTTCATCTCCGGCACCAGCACCCGGTCGTAGCGCGCGAGCAGCTCGCCGAGATTGGCCGGAAACGGGTTCAGGTTCCGCAGGTGCGCCTGCGCCACCTGGCCGCCCTCCGCCCGGACCCGGCGCACCCCGGCCGCGATCGGCCCGTAGGTCGAGCCCCAGCCCAGCACCAGCAGCCGGGCCGCGCCGGAGGGGTCGTCGACGGTGAGGTCGGGGACGGTGATGCCGTCGATCTTGGCCTGGCGGGTACGGACCATGTGGTCGTGGTTGGCCGGATCATAGGAGATGTTGCCCGACCCGTCCTGCTTCTCGATCCCCCCGATCCGGTGCTCCAAACCCGCCGTCCCCGGCACCGCCCACGGCCGCGCCAGCGTCTCCGGATCGCGCAGATACGGCCAGAACGACCCGTCCGGCCGGTTCGGCCCGGTCGCGAACTCCGTCCGCAGATCCGGCAACTCCTCCACCACCGGAATCCGCCACGGCTCCGACCCGTTCGCCAGATACCCGTCCGACAGCACAAACACCGGCGTCCGGTACGCCAACGCGATCCGCGCCGCCTCCAACGCCGCCGCGAAACACTCCGACGGCGTCGCCGGCGCCACAATCGGCACCGGCGCCTCACCATTACGCCCGAACATCGCCTGCAACAGATCCGCCTGCTCGGTCTTGGTCGGCAACCCCGTCGACGGACCACCACGCTGGATGTCGATCACCAGCAACGGCAACTCCAACGACACCGCCAACCCGATCGTCTCCGACTTCAACGCCACCCCGGGACCGGAGGTGGTGGTCACGCCCAGCGCCCCACCGAACGCCGCACCCAACGCCGCACCGATGCCGGCGATCTCGTCCTCGGCCTGGAAGGTCCGCACGCCGAAGTTCTTGTGCCTGCTCAGCTCGTGCAGGATGTCCGACGCCGGAGTGATCGGATACGAGCCCAGGAACAGCGGCAGCCCCGACCGCTGGGACGCGGCCACCAGCCCGTACGCCAGCGCCAGATTCCCCGAGATGTTGCGGTAGCGGCCGGGCGGGAACGCGGCGGTCGCGGGCGCGACCTCGTAGGAGACGGCGAAGTCCTCGGTGGTCTCGCCGTAGTTCCAGCCGGCCCGGAAGGCCTTGATGTTGGCCTCGGCGATCAGCGGCCTGGCGGCGAACTTCAACCGCAGGAAGCGTTCGGTGCCCTCGGTGGGCCGGTGGTACATCCAGCTCAGCAGGCCCAGCGCGAACATGTTCTTGGCGCGCTCGGCGTCCTTGCGGGCCAGCCCGCTCTCCTTCAGCGCCTCCACCGTCAGCGTGGTCAACGGCACCGGGTGCACGCTGTAGGCCGACAGCGCGCCGTCGTCCAGCGGGTCGGCGGCGTAGCCGACCTTGGCCAGCGCCCGCTTGGTGAACTCGTCGGTGTTGACGATGATCTCGGCGCCGCGCGGCAGGTCGCCGAGGTTGGCCTTCAGTGCCGCCGGGTTCATCGCCACCAGGACCTGGGGCGCGTCGCCGGGGGTGAGGATGTCGTGGTCCGCGAAGTGCAGCTGGAAGCTGGACACACCCGGAAGCGTTCCTGCGGGGGCCCGGATCTCGGCGGGGAAGTTCGGCAGGGTGGACAGGTCGTTCCCGAACCCGGCCGTCTCCGAGGTGAAGCGGTCCCCGGTCAGCTGGATGCCGTCGCCCGAGTCCCCGGCGAACCGGATCACCACGCGGTCGAGCTGTTTCACCCGTTTGCCCTGAACCGGCAGCCGCCCCGGCGGCTCGTCTGCCGTGGAATCCGTTACCTCGACCTGACTGGTCACCGGATGGACCTCCCTCGACACCGTTGGCTGGTGCACTCATTTGCATCCTATGCCGGGAGGGCACGACAGCGCGGCAGGCCGAAGAAGTGCCGCCGAGCCCTGCCGGTCAGGTTATCTGATGATGCGTCAGATGCTGGTGAGGATGGCGGTCGAGGGTTCGGGCGGGGCGCGGTCCGGTCAGGAGTTGAGCTGGGTCAGCACGGCCAGCACCCGGCGGTGGTCGTCCGAGCTCTGGGTCAGCCCGAGCTTCATGAAGATGTTGCTCACATGCTTCTCGACGGCGCCGTCGGAGACCACCAGCTGCTTCGCGATGGCGCTGTTGGTCCGCCCCTCGGCCATCAGGCCCAGCACCTCGCGCTCCCGTGGCGTCAGTGCGTCCAGGACGTCGTGGCGGCGGCTGCGGCCGAGCAACTGGGCCACCACCTCCGGGTCCAGCGCGGTGCCGCCCTGGGCCACCCGCTGCACCGCCTCGACGAACTCCCGCACCTCGGCGACCCGGTCCTTGAGCAGGTAGCCCACGCCCCGGGTGGAGCCGGCCAGCAGCTCGGAGGCGTAGCGCTCCTCGACGTACTGCGACAGCACCAGCGTGCCCACCTCGGGATGCCGCCTGCGCAGCTCCACGCAGGCGCGGACGCCCTCGTCGGTGTGGGTCGGGGGCATCCGCACGTCGGCGACCACGACGTCCGGCAGCGCGCCCTCCGCGGCCAGGCGCTCGATCAGGGCCAGCAGTTCCTCCCCGTCGCCGACCCCGGCCACCACGTCCAGGCCGCGGTCGGTCAACAGCCGCGTCAGCCCCTCCCGCAGCAGCACCGAATCCTCAGCGATGACCACCCGCAGCACGATCCACTCCCCACGTCCGCCCGCTTCGACCGGGTCAGTCTCGCAGACCCGGCGACGCCGCCGGCACGGTCGGGCGGACCGTCACCGGCCGCCCGAGGGCCCCCCGTCACATGGTGCGGAAGGCCACCGCGTCGCAGAGGCCCTCCAGGGCCGACTTGGCGGGGCACTCCGGGAGCGGGCCGAGCAGCCCGCGGGCCTCCTCCGCGTAGCGCAGGATGTCCTCGCGGGCGTGGGCCATCGCCGGGTGGGCCCGGAGCAGGCCCAGCGCCTCCGCGTGCCGGGCGTCGGCGTCCGGGTCGTCGGCCGGGAACCCGGCGTCCAGCAGCTCGCGCAGCCGCACGTCGCCGGGGACGGACGGGTCCGGCGCGGAGGCGCGCAGCAGCAGCACCGGCAGCGTCGGGACGCCCTCGCGCAGGTCGGTACCCGGGGTCTTGCCGGACTCGGTGCTGTCGCTGGTGATGTCCAGCAGGTCGTCGGCGAGCTGGAAGGCGATGCCGATCCGCTCGCCGTACTGGGTGATCACCTCGACCACCCGCTGGTCCGCACCCGCCATCAGCGCGCCCAGGTGGCCGGCGACGGCGATCAGCGAGCCGGTCTTGCCGGAGAGCACGTCCAGGTAGTGCTGGACCGGGTCGTCCTCGGGGCGCGGCCCGGCGGTCTCCAGGATCTGGCCGGTGACCAGCCGCTCGAACGCGTCGGCCTGCAGCCGGACCGCGTCCGGGCCGAGGTCGGCGAGGATCTTGGAGGCGCGGGAGAACAGGAAGTCGCCGGTCAGGATGGCGATGGAGTTGTCCCAGCGGGCGTTGGCGCTGGGCGCGCCACGCCGCATCGAGGCCTCGTCCATGACGTCGTCGTGGTAGAGCGTGGCCAGGTGGGTGAGTTCCATGACCACCGCGGAGGGGATCACCCCGGGCGCGTTGGGGTCGCCGAACTGCGCGGCGAGCAGCACCAGGAGCGGGCGGAACCGCTTGCCCCCGGCCTCCATGAGGTGCTGGGCGGTGACCGTGATGAACGGTACATCGCTCTTCGTCGCCTCGGACAGCGCCTCTTCGACGGCCGCCAGGCCGAGGTGGACGTCTGCTTCCAGTGCCTGGTCCTGCACGCTCAGCCCCAAGGGCCCCACGACGGTCACCGGGAACTCTCCTGTCGCTGGTCGGTCGGTCACGTAGGTTGGAGCCGTCAACCCCGTCACGTGCAGCGTATCCGGTCCGAAGACGATCACTGTGCCTGCCCGGCTGGACAAGTCCAGGACCGGGCAGGCACAGCGGGGCTCGACACGTCTCAGCGGACGAAGAGCGACGCCTGGTCAGCGAGGTGCAGGAAGTACTGCGGCAGGATGCCCAGCACCACCGTGACCAGGACGCCCAGGGCGATGGCGGTGGCGGTGAACGCGCTGGGGACCGCCACGGTGGGGCCGTTGGGCTGCGGGTCGGAGAAGAACATCAGCACGATGACCCGAATGTAGAAGAAGGCCGCCACCGCCGAGGACAGCACACCGACGATGACCAGCGGGGTCGCGCCACTGCTGGCCGCGGCCTGGAACACCGCGAACTTCCCGGCGAATCCGCTGGTCAGCGGGATGCCGGCGAAGGCGAGCAGGAACAGCGCGAAGGTAGCCGCCAGCAGCGGGGAGCGCCGGCCCAGGCCGGCCCAGCGGGACAGGTGGGTGGCCTCGCCGCCCGCGTCGCGGACCAGGGTGACCACCGCGAAGGCGCCGAGGGTCACGAAGGAGTACGCGCCGAGGTAGAACAGCACCGCTGACAGGCCGTGCTGGTTGATGGCGATCACCCCGGTCAGGATGAACCCGGCGTGCGCGATCGAGGAGTACGCCAGCAGCCGCTTCACGTCGGTCTGGGTGACCGCGATGATCGAGCCGACCACCATGGTGAGGATCGCCACACCCCACATGACGGGTCGCCAGTCCCAGGCCAGGCCGGGGAAGGCGACGTAGAGCAGCCGCAGCAGCGCGCCGAAGGCGGCCACCTTGGTGGCGGCGGCCATGAATCCGGTGACCGGCGTCGGCGCGCCCTGGTAGACGTCCGGGGTCCAGGCGTGGAACGGGACCGCGCCGACCTTGAAGAGCAGGCCGACGCCCAGCATGGCCAGGCCGATCAGCAGCAGCGCGTCGTTGCCGGTGGTGTTGGCCAGCGCCGGGGTCGGCGTGGCCGTCCCGGAGACCACGTCGGCGATGCCGCCGAGCGAGACCGTACCGGCGTAGCCGTAGATCAGGGCCAGGCCGAACAGGAAGAAGGCCGAGGAGAACGCCCCGAGCAGGAAGTACTTGACCGCGGCCTCCTGCGACAGCAGCCGGCGGCGCCGGGCCAGCGCGCAGAGCAGGTAGAGCGGGAGGGAGAAGACCTCCAGCGCCACGAACATGGTCAGCAGGTCGCTGGCGGCCGGGAAGAGCAGCAGGCCGCCGACCGCGAACATGGTCAGCGGGAAGACCTCGGTGGTGGCGAAGCCGGAGCGGGCGGCGGACTTCTCCGCGTCGCTGCCGGGGACCGTCGCCGCCTGCGGGGCGAAGGCGTCGACCGGCGCGCCGGTGCTGGAGCGCGGTTCGAGGCGGCGCTCGGCGAAGCCCAGGATCGCGACCACCGAGATCAGCACGATGGTGCCCTGCAGGAAGAGTGACGGGCCGTCGACCGCGACCGCGCCCATCGCGGCCAGGTGCGCCTTGGACCCGGCATAGCCGCTGCCGGCCAGCACCAGGATGGCGACGAAGGCGCCGGTCAGACCGGCCAGCGCGATCCCGATCTGGGCCCAGTAGCGCTGCCGCCGGGGCAGGAACGCCTCGGCCAGGATGCCCAGCGCGGCGGCGCCGAAGACCACCAGCATGGGTGACAGCTGGCCGTACTCCAGATGCGGCGCCGGGATGGTCGCGGTGGGATCGGCGGCGAGTGTCCACAGGCTGTGGACAACGGTGCTCGGTGCGGCGCTCACTGGCCACCTCCGTTAGCGGTCGTGGGCGCGGCCTGCGCCGTGACGGGGTGCGGGGGCGCCGGGTCGGTGCGGTGGACGTCCGACATGGTGGCCCGCACCGCCGGGTTGACGATGTCGGCGACCGGCTTGGGGTAGACGCCGAGCACCAGCAGCAGCGCGATCAGCGGGGTGACCACGGCCAGCTCGCGCAGCCGCAGGTCCCGGAAGCCGGAGACCTCCGGCTTCACCGGCCCGGTCATGGTGCGCTGGTAGAGGACGAGGACGTAGAGGGCGGCGAGCACGATGCCGAGGGTGGCCACGATGCCCAGCGCCGGATAGCGGGTGAAGGTGCCGACCAGCACCAGGAACTCGCTGACGAAGGGGGCGAGGCCGGGCAGTGAGAGGGTGGCCAGGCCGCCGATCAGGAACGTCCCGGCGAGGACCGGGGCGACCTTCTGCACGCCGCCGTAGTCGGCGATCAGCCGGCTGCCGCGACGGGACATCAGGAACCCGGCGACCAGCAGCAGGGCGGCGGTGGAGATGCCGTGGTTGACCATGTAGAGGGTCGCGCCGGACTGCCCCTGGCTGGTCATCGCGAAGATGCCCATGATGATGAAGCCGAAGTGCGAGATCGAGGCGTAGGCGATCAGGCGCTTGATGTCCTTCTGACCGACCGCCAGCAGCGCCCCGTAGATGATCCCGATCACCGACAGCACCATGATCGCGGGCGCGAAGCTCTTCGAGGCGTCCGGGAACAGCTGCAGGCAGAACCGCAGCATCGCGAAGGTGCCGACCTTGTCGACCACCGCGGTGATCAGCACCGCGACACCCGGGGTGGCCTCGCCCATCGCGTTGGGCAGCCAGGTGTGCAGCGGCCACAGCGGTGCCTTCACCGCGAAGGCGAACATGAAGCCGAGGAACAGCGCGTTCTCCGCCACCGGCGAGAAGTGCAGCTTGCCGGACTGGATCGCGGTGGTGAGAGTGTTCAGGTCGAAGCTGCCGTGCCCGGCGGTGCCGACGCCGTGCTGCGCCGAGATGACGTACAGGCCGATCACCGCGGCCAGCATGATCAGGCCGCCGAGCAGGTTGTAGAGCAGGAACTTGACGGCGGCGTAGGAGCGCTGCCGGGCGTCCTCGCCCTGGGTGCGGTCGCCGAAGCCGCCGATCAGGAAGTACATCGGGATCAGCATGGCTTCGAAGAAGACGTAGAACAGGAAGACGTCGGTGGCCTCGAAGGAGAGGATCACCATCGCCTCCACCGCCAGCACCAGGGCGAAGAAGCCCTGGGTGCGGCGGCTGCGCTCGAAGGTGCCGGAGTCGTTGGCGACCGGATCGGCGTCGTGCCAGGAGGCCAGCATCACCAGCGGGACCAGCACCGCCGTCAGCAGGATCAGCACCACGGCGATGCCGTCGACGCCGACGCTGTAGCCGATGCCGAAGTCCGAGATCCAGGAGTGGAACTCGGTGAACTGGAACCGGGCGCCGCCGGGGACGAACCGGGCCGCGATGACCGCGGCCAGGACCAGGGTCAGCGCCGAGATCCCCAGCGGGACGGCCTTGTTGAGGTCGCGCCGTCGGGCGTCCGTGGCCGCGGGCAGCGCGGCGGTGAGGACCGCGCCGACCGCGGGCAGCGCCGCGGTGACGGTGAGGAGAGGGAAGGAGCTCATGACACCGACCTCATGAGGAGAGTCGTGGCGACCAGCACCAGCGCGCCGCCGAACATGGACAGGGCGTAGGAGCGGACGTAGCCGTTCTGCAGCTTCCGCATCCGGCCGGAGGTTCCGCCGACGGCCGCGGCGATGCCGTTGACCACGCCGTCGAAGCCCTTGGCGTCGAGGTAGACCAGGAAGCGGGTGAGGTGCGTACCGCCGCCGACCAGGACCACGTGGTTGAAGTCGTCCTGCAGCAGGTCCTTCCTGGCGGCCCGGGTGAGCAGCGAGCCCACCGGCGCCACCGCCGGGACCGGCTGCCGTCCGTACATCAGCCAGGAGATCAGCACGCCGACGGCGATGACGGCCATGGTGACGACCGAGACGGTGGTGGCGCTCAGCGGGGAGTCGCCCTCCTGGTAGCCGGTGACCGGGGTCAGCCAGTGGACGAAGGAGCTGTTCCAGGCGAACAGACCGCCGGCGAACACCGAGCCGAAGGCGAGCACCACCATGGGGATGCCCATGGTCTTCGGCGACTCGTGCGGGTGCGGCTCGTGGCCCTCCGCGTCCGGGACCCAGCGCTTCTGGCCGAAGAAGGTCATCAGCATCACCCGGGTCATGTAGAACGCGGTGACGCCGGCGCCGACCAGGGCCGCGCTGCCGAGGATCCAGCCCTCGGTGCCGCCGTGGCCGAAGGCCGCCTCGATGATCTTGTCCTTGGAGAAGAAGCCGGACAGGCCGGGGAAGCCGATGATGGCCAGGTAGCCGAGGCCGAAGGTGACGAAGGTCAGCGGCATGAATGTCCGCAGCCCGCCGTACTTCCGCATGTCGACCTCGTCGTTCATGCCGTGCATGACCGAGCCGGCGCCGAGGAACAGCCCGGCCTTGAAGAAGCCGTGGGTCACCAGGTGCATGATCGCGAAGACGTAGCCGATCGGGCCGAGCCCGGCCGCCATCACCATGTAGCCGATCTGCGACATGGTCGAACCGGCCAGGGCCTTCTTGATGTCGTCCTTGGCGCAACCGACGATCGCACCGAAGAGCAGCGTCACCGCGCCCACGCAGACCGTGGCCAGCTGCGCGGTGGGCGCCAGGTTGAAGATGGCACCGGAGCGGGTGATCAGGTAGACGCCGGCGGTGACCATGGTCGCCGCGTGGATCAGCGCGGACACCGGGGTGGGGCCCTCCATGGCGTCCCCGAGCCAGCTCTGCAGCGGTACCTGGGCCGACTTGCCGCAGGCGGCCAGCAGCAGCATCAGCGCGATGGCCGTGAGGGTGGCCTGCGAGGCGGTGTGCGCGGCGCCGAAGACCGGGCCGAAGGCGAAGCTGCCGAAGGTGCTGAACATCAGCATGATCGCGATCGAGAGACCGATGTCGCCGACCCGGTTGACGATGAACGCCTTCTTGGCGGCGGTCGCCGCGCTCGGCTTGTGCTGCCAGAACCCGATCAGCAGGTACGAGGCCAGACCCACGCCCTCCCAGCCGACGTACAGCAGCAGGTAGTTGTCGGCCAGGACCAGCAGCAGCATCGCCGCCAGGAAGAGGTTCAGGTAGCCGAAGAAGCGGCGCCGGCGCTCGTCGTCGGCCATGTACCCGACCGAGTACAGGTGGATCAGCGAGCCGACGCCGGTGATCAGCAGCACGAACACGACGGACAGCTGGTCGAGCTGGAAGCCCACCTGCGCCTGGAACCCGGCCACCGGCACCCAGGTGAACAGGTGGTCCGAGATCGGCCGGGAGCCCACCGGGCGGCCCAGCATGGAGAAGAACAGGGTGAGCCCCACCGCGAAGGAGGCGGTGGCGGCGAGGACGCCCAGCCAGTGGCCGAAGGCGTCCAGGCGGCGCCCGCCCAGCAGGAGCACGGCGGCTCCGGCCAGGGGTGCCGCGACCAGTACGGGGATGAGAGTGTCCACGGTCAGTCAGCCTCCGCCGCTACAGCTTCATGAGGTTGGTGTCGTCGACCGAGGCCGAGTGACGGGTGCGGAAGACGCTCACGATGATCGCGAGGCCGACCACGACCTCGGCCGCGGCGACCACCATGACGAAGAAGGCGATGATCTGACCGTCCAGGTTGCCGTGCAGCCGGGAGAAGGTGACCAGGGCCAGGTTGGAGGCGTTCAGCATCAGCTCGACGCACATGAACAGCACGATCGCGTTCCGCCGCACCAGCACCCCGGTGGCGCCGATGGTGAACAGCAGGGCCGCCAGGTAGAGGTAGTTGACGGGGTTCATTCCTGGGACTCCTCTACCTCGGTCGGGTTCCGCTTGGCGAGGTCCAGTTCGGTGCTCTGCCGCGGCTTGGGCGCCCTGCGGCCCAGCCAGTCGGCGGTGTCCGCCTCCAGCTGGTCCATCCGGTGCATCAGCGCGCCGCTGACGTCCCGCATCTGGCCGCGGGAGCGCAGCGTCGGGTTGACCGACAGCTCGGAGACGGTGCCGTCCGGCAGCAGGCCGGGGACGTCCACCGCGTTGTGCCGGGCGTAGACGCCGGGCGCGGGCAGCGGGGTGACCTGCTGACCCAGCCGCACCCGCTGCTCGGCCAGCTCGCGCTGGGTCTGCCGCTCCTCGGTGGCCTCACGGTGCGTCAGCACCATGGCGCCGACCGCGGCGGTGATCAGCAGCGCGCCGGTGACCTCGAAGGCCCAGACGTACTGGGTGAAGATCAGCTTGGCCAGACCCTGGACGTTGCCGCCGCTGTTCGCCGCGCCGACACCGGTGAAGCTGCGCAGCCTGGCGTTGGCGAGCCCGGCGATCAGCAGCACCCCGAAGCCGAGGCCGGCGATCACCGCAGCCCAGCGCTGGCCCTTGAGCACCTCCCTGGCCGAGTCGGCCGAGGAGACGCCGACCAGCATCACCACGAACAGGAACAGCATCATGATGGCGCCGGTGTAGACCACGATCTGCACCACGCCGAGGAAGACCGCGCCCTGCGCCATGTAGCAGATGGCCAGCGAGATCATCGTCCCGGCCAGACAGAGCGCGGAGTGCACCGCCTTCTTGCAGAGCACCATGCCCAGCGCCCCGGAGACCGCCAGTACGGCGAGCACCCAGAACTGCACGGCCTCGCCCAGGGATGCCTGCCCGGTGAGGGGGGCAGCAGCGAGGGACATCATGCCGACGCACCTTCCTCGGTGGGCTGCTCACCCTTGCTGACCGCGACCTGGCGTACCGTGCCCGGCGCGGCCTCGGTGACCAGGCCGCGGTAGTAGTCGCCCTCGTCCATCCCGGGGAAGATCGAGTGCGGGCTGTCGACCATGCCCTCGGTCAGGCCGGAGAGCAGCTGCTCCTTGGTGAAGATCAGCGACTCGCGGCTGCTGTCGGCCAGTTCGTACTCGTTGGTCATGGTCAGCGCGCGGGTCGGGCAGGCCTCGATGCACAGCCCGCAGAGGATGCAGCGGGCGTAGTTGATCTGGTAGACCCGGCCGTAGCGCTCACCCGGTGAGTAGCGCTCCTCGTCGGTGTTGTCCGCGCCCTCGACGTAGATCGCGTCGGCCGGGCAGGCCCAGGCGCAGAGCTCGCAGCCGACGCACTTCTCCAGGCCGTCCGGGTGCCGGTTCAGCTGGTGCCGGCCGTGGAACCGGGGCGCGGTGGGCTTCTTGTACTCCGGGTACTGCTCGGTGAGCCGCTTCTTGAACATGGCCGTGAAGGTCACGCCGAAGCCGGCCGCGGGTCCGAGGCCGAACCCGGATCCACCGGACTGTTCAGTGGGCACCGTCGTCTCCCTTCAGTGCAGGAACGGTCGTCTGGGTACGGGAGCCGCGGCGCGGCACCGGCGGCAGCTGCTGGCCGGGCAGCGGCGGCACCGGGAACCCGCCGGCCATCGGGTCGAACTCCGGCGCCGGGCCGGTCGCCTCGACCGGCTTCTCCTTGTGGCGGAGCATGTCGAAGAGGATCGACAGCAGCAGCAGCGCCAGCACCCCGCCGCCGACGTACAGCACGATGTGGCCGAAGTTGTAGCCCTGGTCGCGCAGCGCGCGGACGGTGGCGACCATGACCAGCCAGACCAGCGACACCGGGATGAGGACCTTCCACCCCAGCTTCATGAACTGGTCGTAGCGCAGCCGGGGCAGGGTGCCGCGGAGCCAGATGAAGAAGAACAGCAGCAGCTGGATCTTGATCACGATCCAGAGCATCGGCCACCAGCCGTGGTTGGCCCCGGCCCAGAAGGCGCTGATCGGCCAGGGGGCGCGCCAGCCGCCGAGGAAGAGCACCGAGGCGACCGCCGAGACGGTGACCATGTTGATGTACTCGGCGAGCATGAACATCGCGAACTTCAGCGAGGAGTACTCGGTGTTGAAGCCGCCGACCAGCTCGCCCTCGGCCTCGGGGAGGTCGAACGGCGCCCGGTTGGTCTCGCCGACCATGGCGATGATGTAGATGATGAAGCTCACCGGCAGCAGGCAGGCGAACCAGGTGGTGCCCTGCGCCGAGACGATGCCCGAGGTCGACATGGTGCCGGAGTAGATGAACACCGCCGCGAAGGACAGGCCCATCGCGATCTCGTAGGACACCATCTGCGCGGCCGACCGCAGCCCGCCGAGCAGCGGGTAGGTGGAACCGGAGGACCAGCCGGCCAGCACGATGCCGTAGATCCCGATGGACGCCGTCGCCAGGATGTAGAGCATGGCGATCGGCAGGTCGGTGAGCTGCATCGTGGTGCGGGTGCCGAAGATGCTGATCTCGTGGTCGGCCGGGCCGAAGGGGATCACCGCGATCGCCATGAACGCGGGAATCGCCGCGACCACCGGGGCCAGGATGAACACCACCTTGTCCGAGGCGGTGACGACCACGTCCTCCTTCAGGGCGAGCTTCACCCCGTCGGCGAGGCTCTGCAGCATGCCCCAGGGGCCGTGCCGGTTGGGGCCGATCCGCAGCTGCATCCAGGCGACGACCTTGCGCTCCCAGACGATGGCGACGAGCACCGTGCCGACCAGGAAGACGAAGCAGAACACGGCCTTGACGACGACCAGCCACCACGGGTCGGTCCCGAAGTTCGACAGGTCCTCGGCGGCGAGCTGCACTCCGTACGGGGCCATCAGATCCCCCCTCCGTGGGAAGCGGCGGACTCGGCTCCGGGCTCGGCAGCCGACTCGGTCACGGCCGGGGCGACGGCCAGTCCGACGACCCGGCCCGGGACCACGCCGAGGGCCCGGAACGCGCCGCCGGGCGTGGAGTTGAGCGGGATCCAGACCACCCGGTCGGGCAGCTCCGGGGTGATCGCCAGCGGCAGTGTCACGCTGCCGGCCGGTCCCGACACCGACAGCGGGGCGCCGTCGGCGACCCCGACCTCGGCCGCGGTGGCCGGCGAGAGCCGGGCCACGGCCGGGTGCCGGGTGCCGGCCAGGGCGGTGTCCCCGGTCTGCAGCGAGCCGTTGTCCAGCAGCTGCCGCCAGCCGCCCAGGACCGCCTCACCGGCGCTGGGCCGGGGCAGCGGACGGGCCGGCGCGGACGGGGCGTCCACGCGCTCGCCGCGCCAGGCGCCCAGGGCGTCCAGCTCGCGGCGGGCCGCGCCGACGTCCGGCAGGCCCAGCCGGACGCCCATGGCGTCCGCGAGCATGTGCAGCACCCGCAGGTCCGAGCTGAGGTGACGCTGCGTCATCTGGTCCGGCTTGAGGGCCGGTTCGAAGAGCCGCACGCGTCCCTCCCAGTCCAGGAAGGTGCCGGCCTTCTCGGCCACCGCGGCCACCGGCAGCACTACGTCGGCGCGCTCGGTCACGGCCGAGGGCCGCAGCTCCAGGCTGACCAGGAAGCCGACCCGGTCCAGCGCCTGCTCGGCGGCGGCCGGATCGGGCAGGTCCGCCAGCTCGACGCCGCCGACCAGCAGCGCGTCCAGGTCGCCGTTGGCGGCGGCGGTGAGGATCCCGGCGGTGTCCCGCCCGTAGCGGGCCGGGATGTCGTCGAGGCCCCAGGCGGCGGCGGTACGGGCCCGGGCGTCCGGGTCGGTGACCGGGCGTCCGCCGGGCAGCAGCCCGGGCAGCGCACCGGCCTCGACCGCGCCGCGCTCACCGGCCCGGCGCGGGATCCAGGCCAGCCGGGCGCCGGTGGCCCGGGACAGCCGGATCGCGGCGCTCAGGCCACCGGGCGTCCCGGCCAGCCGCTCGCCGACCAGCAGCACCGCGCCCGGCTGCCGCAGCGCCTCGGCCGCGCGACCGGCGTCGCCGTCCAGCGGATCGCCCTCGGCCAGCGCCTCCAGCCACTCGGCCTCGGTGCCCGGCGCGGCCGGCAGCAGCGCGCCGCCCAGCTTGGCCAGGCCGCGCGAGGCGTGCGTGGCGATCGCGTAGACCTTCAGCTTCTTCGTCCTGGCGGCCTTGCGGAGCCGCAGGAAGACGATCGGCGACTCCTCCTCGGGCTCCAGGCCGACCAGCAGCGCCGCCGGAGCGGCTTCCAGGGCCTGGTAGGTCAGGCCGCTGCCGTCGATGTCGACCCCGCGCCCGGCGACGACGGCGGCCAGGAAGTCGGCCTCCTCGTCGCTGTGGATCCGGGCCCGGAAGTCCACGTCGTTGCCGCCCAGCGCGACCCGGGCGAACTTGGCGTAGGCGTAGGAGTCCTCGACCGTCGACCGGCCGCCGACCAGCACCCCGGTGCGGCCGCGCACCAGGCCGGCCGCCGCCGCCCGCAGCGCCTCCGGCCAGGAGGCCGGGACCAGTTCACCGCTCGCGTCCCGCACCAGCGGGGTGGCCAGCCGGTCGCGGCCCTGCGCGTAGCGGAAGGCGAAGCGGCCCTTGTCGCAGGACCACTCCTCGTTCACCGCCGGGTCGTCCCCGGCCAGCCGCCGCATCACCTTGCCGCGCCGGTGGTCGGTGCGGATCGCGCAGCCGGAGGAGCAGTGCTCGCACACGCTCGGCGAGGAGACCAGGTCGAACGGCCGCGAGCGGAACCGGTACGCCGCCGAGGTCAGCGCGCCCACCGGGCAGATCTGGATGGTGTTGCCGGAGAAGTACGAGCGGAACTCGTCGCCCTCGCCGATCCCGACCTGCTGCAGCGCGCCGCGCTCCAGCAGCTCGATGAACGGGTCACCGGCGATCTGCTCGCTGAACCGGGTGCAGCGCGCGCACAGCACGCAGCGCTCGCGGTCCAGCAGCACCTGGGTGGAGATCGGCACCGGCTTCTCGTAGGTCCGCTTGACGCCCTCGAAGCGGCTGTCGGACTGGCCGTGCGACAGCGCCTGGTTCTGCAGCGGGCACTCGCCGCCCTTGTCGCAGACCGGGCAGTCCAGCGGGTGGTTGATCAGCAGCAGCTCCATCACGCCCTGCTGCGCCTTCTCGGCGACCGGGGAGGAGACCTGGGTGCTGACCACCATGCCGTCGGTGACCGTCATGGTGCAGGAGGCGACCGGCTTGCGCTGGCCCTCGACCTCGACGATGCACTGCCGGCAGGCGCCGACCGGGTCCAGCAGCGGATGGTCGCAGAAGCGCGGGACCTGCACGCCGATCATCTCGGCGGCGCGGATGATCAGCGTGCCCTTGGGCACCTGCACCTGCACGCCGTCGATGGTGACGGTGAGCAGTTCCTCGGGTGGTGGTGGGGCCGCCGGGGTTCCAGGGGTGTTGGCCACTGTGGTCACTACGCGAGCACCCCCTTCTCCTGGGCGGTCTGGTGGGCGGATACGGCGGAGCCGCGGGACGTGCGGACGTCGGCCCAGACCGTGGAGGCGGCCGGGTCGAACGGGCAGCGGTGCTCGCGGAGGTGCTGCTCGTACTCCTCGCGGAAGTACTGCAGCGAGGAGAAGATCGGGCTGGAGGCGCCGTCGCCGAGGGCGCAGAAGGACTTGCCGTTGATGTTGTCGGCGATGTCGTTCAGCTTCTCCAGGTCGCCCTCGACGCCCTGGCCCGCCTCGATCCGGCGCAGCAGCTGGACCAGCCAGTAGGTGCCCTCGCGGCAGGGGGTGCACTTGCCGCAGGACTCGTGGGCGTAGAACTCGGTCCAGCGGGTGACCGCGCGGACCACACAGGTGGTCTCGTCGAAGACCTGCAGGGCCTTGGTGCCCAGCATCGACCCGGCGGCGGCGACGCCCTCGTAGTCCAGCGGGACGTCGAGGTGCTCCTCGGTGAACATCGGGGTGGAGGAGCCGCCGGGGGTCCAGAACTTCAGCCGGTGGCCCTCGCGCACCCCGCCGGTCATGTCCAGCAGCTGGCGCAGCGTGATGCCGAGCGGCGCCTCGTACTGGCCGGGGTTGGTGACGTGCCCGGAGAGCGAGTACAGGGTGAAGCCGGGCGACTTCTCGCTGCCCATGGAGCGGAACCAGTCCTTGCCCCGGTGCAGGATGCTGGGCACCGAGGCGATCGACTCGACGTTGTTGACCACGGTCGGGCAGGCGTAGAGGCCGGCGATGGCCGGGAACGGGGG
The DNA here is from genome assembly GCF_041262645.1 of Streptacidiphilus sp. EB129. Lineage (NCBI taxonomy): Bacteria > Bacillati > Actinomycetota > Actinomycetes > Kitasatosporales > Streptomycetaceae > Streptacidiphilus > Streptacidiphilus sp. EB129. The sequence goes on along the minus strand of NZ_JBGCCS010000023.1, from coordinate 111,756 downwards.
CCGCAGTCGCGGCTGGCCGCGGCGGCCCTCCAGCGAGTCCAGCAGCGCCGTCTCCTCGCCGCAGATGTAGGCGCCGGCGCCGGCGTGGACGGTGATGTCCAGGTCGAAGCCGGACCCGAGCACGTCCTTGCCGAGGTATCCGGCCGCGTACGCCTCGGCGACCGCCGCGTGCAGCCGCCGCAGCACCGGGACGGTCTCGCCGCGCAGGTAGACGAAGGCGTGGCTGCAGCGGATCGCGTAACTGGCGATCACCATGCCCTCGATCAGCACGTGCGGGTTGGCGAACAGCAGCGGGATGTCCTTGCAGGTGCCCGGCTCGGACTCGTCCGCGTTGACCACCAGGTAGTGCGGCTTGCCGTCGCCCTGCGGGATGAACTGCCACTTCATCCCGGTCGGGAACCCGGCGCCGCCGCGGCCGCGCAGGCCGGCGTCCTTGACCAGCGCGATGACGGCGTCCGGGTCCATCCGCAGGGCCTCGTGCAGGCCCTTGTAGCCGTCGTGGCGGCGGTAGGTGTCCAGGGTCCAGGGGCGGTCGTCGTCCCAGCTGTCGGAGAGGACCGGGGAGAGGAGTTTCTCCGGGTGCTCGGCGCTCACTGTGCCGGTCCTTCCTGCTCGTCGCGGACGGCGTCGGTCGCGGTCCCGGCCGGCGCGTCGGCCTGCCCGTCGGTCGCTGCTTCGGCCGTCGCCGCCTCGGCGGGGTTCTCCTGCCGGGGGGAGACCACCCGGGCCGCGGCGCCGGCACCGGGCAGGCCCTCGCCCCGCGCCAGCCGCAGCCCGGCCAGCGAGGGCTCCCCGCCGGCGCCGGACTCGTCCACCGCGCCGGGACGTTCGTCCGGGAAGCCGGCCAGGATCCGGGCGGTGTCGCGGAAGGAGCAGAGCCGGGCGCCCCGGGTCGGCCGCAGCTCCGCGCCGTTGCCCGCGCGCAGCTCGTCCACCAGCAGCCGGGCGCTGTCCGGGGTCTGGTTGTCGAAGAACTCCCAGTTGACCATCACCACCGGCGCGTAGTCGCAGGCCGCGTTGCACTCGATGTGCTCCAGCGAGACGGTGCCGTCGGCGGTGGTCTCGTTGTTGCCGATGCCCAGGTGCTGCTGCAGCTCGGCGAAGATCTGGTCGCCGCCGAGCACCGCGCAGAGCGTGTTGGTGCAGACGCCCACGTGGTACTCACCGGCCGGCCGCCGCCGGTACATGGTGTAGAAAGTGGCGACGGCGGTGACCTCGGCCGTGGTCAGCCCCAACTGCTCGGCGCAGTACCGGATGCCGGTGCGGCTGACGAAGGCCTCCTCGGACTGCACCAGGTGCAGCAGCGGCAGCAGCGCCGAGCGGCTGTCCGGGTAGCGGTCGATCAGCTCGCGCGCGTCCGGGTCGAGCCGGGCCCGTACCTCGGCCGGGTAGGCCGGGGCGGGCAGCTCCGGCAGACCCAGCAGCGTCGGCTCGCTCTCCTGAGTGGTCACCGGTCCACGCCTCCCATCACGGGGTCGATCCCGGCCACGGCGACGATGACGTCCGCGACCTGCCCGCCCTCACACATCGCCGCCATCGACTGCAGGTTGGTGAAGCTGGGGTCGCGGAAGTGCACCCGGTAGGGGCGGGTTCCGCCGTCGCTGACCACATGCACGCCCAGCTCGCCCTTGGGCGACTCCACCGCCGTGTACGCCTGGCCGGCCGGGACGTGGAAGCCCTCGGTCACCAGCTTGAAGTGGTGGATCAGCGCCTCCATGGACTCGCCCATGATGGTGCGGATGTGGTCCAGCGAGTTGCCCATGCCGTCCGGGCCCAGCGACAGCTGGGCCGGCCAGGCGATCTTCTTGTCGGCGACCATGACGCGTCCGGCGCCGCTGCCGCGCAGCTGGTCCAGGCACTGCTCGACGATCCGCAGCGACTGCTCCATCTCCGCGAGCCGGATCAGGAACCGGCCGTAGGAGTCGCAGGTGTCGGTGGTCGGCACCTCGAACTCGTACTGCTCGTAGCCGCAGTACGGCTCGGACTTGCGCAGGTCGTGCGGCAGGCCGGTGGAGCGCAGGATCGGCCCGGTGGCGCCGAGCGCCATGCAGCCGGCCAGGTCCAGGTAGCCGACGTCCACCAGCCGGGCCTTGAACACCGGGTTGTTGGTGGCCAGCTTGTCGTACTCGTGCATCCGCGAGCGGAGCGTCTTCACGCCCTCGCGGATCTGGTCCAGCGCGCCCGGCGGCAGGTCCTGCGCCAGGCCGCCGGGGCGGACGTAGGCGTGGTTCATCCGCAGCCCGGTGACCAGTTCGAAGATGTCCAGGATGATCTCGCGGTCACGGAAGCCGTAGATCATCAGCGTGGTGGAGCCGATTTCCATCCCGCCGGTGGCCAGGCAGACCAGGTGCGAGGAGATCCGGTTCAGCTCCATCATCAGCACCCGGATGACCGTGGCGCGTTCCGGGACGTCCTCGGTGATCCCCAGCAGCTTCTCGACCGCCAGGCAGTAGGCGGTCTCGTTGAACAGCGGGGTGAGGTAGTCCATCCGGGTCACGAAGGTCGAACCCTGGGTCCAGTTGCGGAACTCCATGTTCTTCTCGATGCCGGTGTGCAGGTAGCCGATCCCGCAGCGGGCCTCGGTGACCGTCTCGCCGTCGATCTCCAGGATCAGCCGCAGCACGCCGTGGGTGGAGGGGTGCTGCGGACCCATGTTCACGATGATGCGCTCGTCGTCGGCCCGCGCCGCGGCCTCGACGACCTCGTCCCAGTCGCCGCCGGTGACGGTGTAGACGGTGCCCTCGGTGGTCGCGCGGCCGGGGGCTTCCGCGTCCTGAGTACTCATCAGTTGTACGACCTCCGCTGGTCGGGAGCCGGGATCTGGGCGCCCTTGTACTCGACGGGGATGCCGCCGAGCGGATAGTCCTTGCGCTGCGGGTGACCCAGCCAGTCGTCCGGCATCATGATCCGGGTCAGCGCCGGATGGCCGTCGAAGACGATGCCGAAGAAGTCGTAGGTCTCGCGCTCGTGCCAGTCGTTGGTCGGGTAGACCGCGAACGTCGAGGGGATGTGCGGGTCGTCGTCCGGCGCCGAGGTCTCCACCCGGATCAGCCGGGTGTGGGTGATCGAGCGCAGGTGGTAGACCGCGTGCAGCTCGCGTCCCCGGTCGCCCGGGTAGTGCACGCCGCTGACCCCGGTGCAGAGCTCGAACCGCAGCGCCGGGTCGTCGCGCAGCGTCCGCATCACCGGCAGCAGGTGCTCGCGGGCGATGTGGAAGGTGATCTCGCCGCGCTCCACGACCGTCTTCTCGATCACCGCGTCGACCGCGAGCTGCTGCTCCTCCAGCGCGCCCTCCAGCTCGTCGGCGACCTCGTCGAACCAGCCGTGCCCGTACGGGCGTGGACTCGGCCCGGGCAGCACGATCGGGGTGACCAGCCGGCCGTAGCCGGAGGTGTCCCCGGCGGCCCGGCCGACACCGCTGTGCTCGCTGGGGTTGGCCCCGCCGAACATCCCGTGCCGGACGCCGACGACCTCCAGCTCGGTGGCGCCCTCGCGCGAGGTGGGGACGGACTCGTCGCTCATCGCAGCAGCCCCTTCATCTCGATCGTGGGGACCGCCTTCAGTGCCAGCTCCTCCGCCTCGGCCTCGGCCTTGACCCGCTGCGCGCCGAGCTTCTCGTGCCGGATCTGCTCGTGCAGCTTGAGGATGGCGTCCATCAGCATCTCCGGACGCGGCGGGCAGCCGGGCAGGTAGATGTCGACCGGGATGATGTGGTCGACGCCCTGGACGATCGCGTAGTTGTTGAACATCCCGCCCGAGGAGGCGCAGACGCCCATCGAGATGACCCACTTGGGGTTCGCCATCTGGTCGTAGACCTGGCGGACCACCGGGGCCATCTTCTGGCTGACCCGCCCGGCGACGATCATCAGGTCGGCCTGCCGGGGCGAGCCCCGGAAGACCTCCATGCCGAAGCGGGCCAGGTCGTAGCGGCCCGCCCCGGTGGTCATCATCTCGATGGCGCAGCAGGCGAGTCCGAAGGTGGCGGGGAAGAGGGAGCTCTTCCGCACCCACCCGGCGGCCTGCTCGACCGAGGTGAGCAGGAAGCCGCTGGGCAGCTTCTCCTCAATACCCATGTGGTGTCCTCTCAGCGCTCGACGGTGTCCTCAGTGCGCTCGGCGGTGTCCTCAGTCCCACTCCAGGCCCCCGCGACGCCAGACGTAGGCGTAGGCGACGAAGACGGTGGCGATGAACAGCACCATCTCGACCAGGCCGAAGATCCCCAGGGCGTCGAAGGTCACGGCCCAGGGGTAGAGGAAGACGATCTCGATGTCGAAGACGATGAAGAGCATCGCCGTCAGGTAGTACTTGATCGGGAACCGGCCGCCCCCGGCGGGCTGCGGGGTGGGCTCGATACCGCACTCGTAGGCTTCCAACTTGGCGCGGTTGTAGCGCTTCGGGCCGGTCAGCGCGGCCATCGTCACGGAGCCGACCGCGAAGGCGGCCGCGAGGGCGCCAAGTACCAGAATCGGCGCATATGCGTTCATACCGAACGACCTCCCAGGCAGATGCAGCCCCGTGCCTGTCCCTGTCGGTGACTGCGGGTCCCTACAGCTCGGGAGCGTGATCAGCTCATGTGAGGCAGTTCACAAGCCCCCAAGACGGCTGCATCCTATGCCCGTTCGTATGTGATCTGCGACACGGGGGTCAGTACCATCATTGTGATCTACGCCACCTGACGGATGATCATGATGCAATGAGGAGGCAAAATCGGCCACCAACCGTGTGCAACCGTTCACAAGGTGTGCCGAGAGGGGGAATAGGCGCTGTTCGGAGGGGTGACGACTATCAGAGAGTCGGCATCCAAAGCAAGTTTTGCCAGGGCGGGTGCGGCATGTTAGTGATCCACTCCCCGGCCGGGTGGCCCGCGCGGTGCGCGGTTGACGCCGGGCGCCCGGCGGCAGGCGTCGGCACGGCGGCGGCAGGCGTCGGCACGCGTGAACACGCGGCAGGGGCGTGGGGGGGCGCCGGGGGGGGGGCCCCCCCCCCCCCGCGGGGGGGGGGGGGGGGCCCCCCCCCCGGCGCCCCCCCACGCCCCTGCCGCGGTCGGTGCCGTGCCCGTGGTCAGCCGGGCGCTGGGCGCTAGGCGCTGGGCGCGACCTTCGCCAGGCCGTTGATGATCCGGTCCATCGCGTCCCCGCCCTGCGGGTCGGTGAGGTTGGCCAGCAGCTTGAGCACGAACTTCATCAGCACCGGGTGCGTCAGCCCGTGCTGCGCCGCCATCCGCATCACCAGCGGGTTGCCGATCGCCTTCACGAAGCCCCGGCCCAGCGAGTAGTACCCGCCGTAGACCTCCTTGAGGATCCGCGGGTACGCCTCCAGCGCCCGCTCCCGCCCCAGGTCGGTCTGCCGCGCCAGCGCCTGGACGATCACACCGGCCGCGATCTGGCCGGATTCCATCGCATAGGCGATGCCCTCGCCGTTGAACGGGTTCACCATCCCGCCCGCGTCACCGACCAGCAGGAAGCCCCGGGTGTAGTGCGGCTGCCGGTTGAAGGCCATCGGCAGCGCCGCGCCCCGGATCGGCTCGGTCATGTTCTCCGGGGTGTAGCCCCACTCCTCGGGCATCCCCGCGCACCACACCTTGAGCAGCTCGCGGTAGTCGATGTCCTTGAAGGACTTCGTGGTGTTCAGCAGGCCCAGGCCGACGTTGCTGGTCCCGTCGCCCATGCCGAAGATCCAGCCGTAGCCGGGCAGCAGCTTCTCCTGCCCGCCGCGCCGGTCCCACAGCTCCAGCCAGGACTCCAGATAGTCGTCGTTGCTGCGCGGAGAGTTGAAGTAGGTCCGGTAGGCCACACCCATCGGCCGGTCGTCGCGACGGTGCAGGCCCATCGCCAGCGACAGCCGGGTCGAGTTCCCGTCGGCGGCGACCACCAGCGGGGCGCGGAAGACCACTTCCCGCTTCTCCTCACCGAGGCGGGCGCTGACCCCGACGATCCGGCCGGTGCGCTCGTCCAGCACCGGACCGGTCACGGTGCAGAGCTGGTGCAGCTTGGCCCCGGCCTTCTCGGCCTGCCTGGCGAGCAGTTCGTCGAAGTCGGCCCGCTTGCGGACCAGCCCGTAGTCGGGGAAGCTCGCCAGCTCCGGCCAGTCCAGCTCCAGCCGGACCCCGCCGCCGATGATCCGCAGGCCCTTGTTGCGCAGCCAGCCGGCCTCCTCGGAGATGTCGATCCCCATGTCCACCAACTGCTTGGTGGCACGCGGGGTCAGCCCGTCGCCGCACACCTTCTCGCGCGGGAACTGCGCCTTCTCCAGCAGCAGCACCTCAAGACCGGCCCTCGCCAGGTGGTACGCCGTCGTCGCGCCCGCAGGCCCGGCCCCGACGACGATCACGTCGGCCTCCGCCTCGACGGCCGCGGCCTGCTGGGTCTGCTCGGTCACCTGCGACACCTGGGGCTCCTGCTGCTCTCGTCGGAAGGCTGTCGGCCGTGCTGCTGCTCCGCCCCGCAGTCTAGGAGATGCGTCCGGGCGGGCGTGGCCTACGCTGGCGCGGGTCGCAGGTCACAGGTAGCAGGTCACTCGTCACAGGAGGTCAGTGGTGCACATCGGGGTAATGGGCCACCGGGGGTTGTCGGAGATCACCGAGATGCTGGTGCGCGGTGAGCTGTGGTCGCTGATCACCGGCTACCAGACCTACGGCCTGGTCGGCGTCAGCCCGCTCGGCGAGGGCCCGGAGACCTGGTTCGCCCGCGCCGTGCTGGAGCACGGCGGCACCCTCGAAGTCCTGGGCACCCCGGACGACCCGGCCTCCCCCCTGCTGCGCCAGGCCCGCGCGGTGCACCGGCTCTCCCCCGGCACCGACCGGACCGCCGCCCTGCTCGGCCTGGTCGACGAACTGGTCGCCGTCTGGGACGGCGAACCCGGCACCGGGATCGCCGACGCCGTCGCCCGCGCCGAAGCCCAGGGCACCTACGTCCACATCATCTGGCCCGCAGGCTCGGAGCGTTCGTAAGCGGACCGGGGCTCCGGCGCGGTCCGCCCTCAGCTCGCGTGCACGCCCCGGTGGAGGGCGACGATGCCGCCGGTGAGGTTGCGCCAGGCGACGTTGGACCAGCCTGCGGACTGGAGCCGGGCGGCGAGGCCGGACTGGTCCGGCCAGGCGCGGATCGAGTCGGCGAGGTAGACGTAGGCGTCCGGGTTGCTGCTGACGGCGGTGGCGACCGGCGGCAGCGCGCGCATCAGGTACTCGGTGTAGACGGTGCGGAACGGCGCCCAGGTCGGGTGGCTGAACTCGCAGATGACGACCCGGCCGCCGGGCCGGGTCACCCGCAGCAGTTCGCGCAGCGCGGCGTCGGTGTCCTGGACGTTGCGCAGCCCGAAGGAGATGGTCACCGCGTCGAAGACACCGTCGGCGAAGGGCAGCCGGGTGGCGTCGCCGGCCGTGAACGGCAGCTCGGGGTGCTTGCGCTTGCCCTCACGCAGCATGCCGAGGGAGAAGTCGCAGGGGAACACCTTCGCCCCGGCCTCGGCGAACGGCAGCGAGGAGGTCGCGGTCCCGGCGGCGAGGTCGAGCACGCGCTCACCCGGTTTCGCGTCCACCGCCGCAGCGACGGCCCTGCGCCACAGCCGGGCCTGGCCGAGTGAGAGCACGTCGTTGGTGAGGTCGTACTTGGCCGCCACGTCGTCGAACATCGAGGCGACTTCGTGCGGCTGCTTGTCCAGGGAGGCTCGGGTCACGTGCCCCATTGTTCACCCACGCCGGTGCTGCTCAGGCACGGCGGTGCACCAGCCGCCCGGCGAGGACGGTGGCGAGGCACTCGCCGTCCGCCCCGAAGACCGCGAGATCGGCGCGGCCGCCGACGGTCAACGCCGGTTCCCGGTCGCCCACCGCAAGTCCCACCCGGCTCGCGGCGGTGCGCAGGGCGGGGTCGGTGAGCTGCTCCGGGCGTACCGCGGTCGCACCGAGGCGCAGCACGGCGTGCACCCGCTCGCGCGCGCTGGGCGCGTCGGGCAGCGGGCCGTCGTGCAGCCGCCCGGGACCGAGGGTGCCGCGCCAGCGGCGTACCCGGGCCTGCGGGTGCGCCGCCTCCAGCTCGCCGGCCGGGCCCAGCGCGGCGACGCGCTCCCCGTCGACCAGCACGGCATCGATGGGCCCGTCGTCCGCCTCCGCGATGTGAAGGGTGAGCACGGTCAGTTGGCGTTGAGGAGCTTCAGCTCCGGATGCGCCGTGCCGCCCTCCCGTCGCCCACCACCACCCTTGTTCGACTGCGCTGCGCGCACGCCCCCGCCTTCGATCGCCGTCGAGGCGATGTGCGAGAAGGCGTGGTCGTCGACCGGGTCGTTCGCCGGGTCGTCGTGGACGACCAGGTGCTCGTACGTGGTCGCGCGCTGCGCGGGCACCCGGCCGGCCGCGCGGATCAGCTGGATCAGCTCCATCCGGTTGGAACGGTGCTTGGCCCCGGCCGAGGAGACCACGTTCTCCTCCAGCATCACCGAGCCGAGGTCGTCCGCACCGTAGTGCAGCGACAGCTGGCCCATCTCCTTGCCGACGGTCAGCCAGGAGCCCTGGATGTGCGCGACGTTGTCGAGGAACAGCCGGGCCACCGCGATCAGCCGCAGGTACTCGAACAGCGTCGCCTGGGTGCGGCCCTTGAGGTGGTTGTTCTCGGGCTGGTAGGTGTACGGGATGAAGGCGCGGAAGCCGCCGGTGCGGTCCTGCACGTCCCGGATCATGCGCAGGTGCTCGATCCGCTCGGCGTTGGTCTCGCCGGTGCCCATCAGCATGGTGGAGGTGGACTCCACGCCCAGGCCGTGGGCGATCTCCATGATCTCCAGCCAGCGCTCGCCGGACTCCTTGAGCGGCGCGATGGCCTTGCGCGGGCGCTCGGGCAGCAGCTCCGCGCCGGCACCGGCGAAGGAGTCGAGGCCGGCGGCGTGGATCCGGCGGATCGCCTCCTCGGCGGTGACGCCCGAGATCCGGGACATGTGCTCGATCTCGGACGCGCCGAGGGAGTGGATGACCAGCTGCGGGAAGTCCTTCTTGATCGCGGAGAAGGCCCGCTCGTAGTACTCGACGCCGTAGTCCGGGTGGTGCCCGCCCTGGAACATGATCTGGGTGCCGCCCAGCTCGACCGTCTCCGCGCAGCGGCGCAGGATCTCGTCGAGGTCGCGGGACCAGCCCTTCTCGACATCCTTGGGGGCGGCGTAGAAGGCGCAGAACTTGCAGGCCGTCACGCAGACGTTGGTGTAGTTGATATTGCGCTCGATGATGTACGTGGCGATGTGCTCGGTGCCCGCGTAGCGGCGCCGGCGCACGGTGTCGGCGGCCGTGCCGAGCGCATGCAGCGGGGCGTGCCGGTAGAGGTCGAGCGCCTCCTCCGGGCTGATCCGGCCCCCGGCGGCGGCGCGGTCGAGGACGGCCTGCAGGTCGGTCTCCTGGGGCGGGGCGGTCTCAAGCACCTCGGCGTCCTCTCTCCACATCGTCACGTCTACGTTCGTTCCAGCAGCACCACCTGGGTGGTAGGCCTCGCCCAGACTACGCCAGGCCGGTCAGCCCACCTTGTGGAGCCCGCCGGGACGGACCGCGCGTCAGCTGTCCAGCACGACCACGTGATCCGTGCTCGCTCCGATCCGACGGGCGAACTCCCGCATCCCGTCGAGCTGGCGGTCGCCGAAGGAGAAGTCCAGCGCCTCCGCGTAGTAGCGGCGCAGCAGCTCCTGGTCGAAGACCTCCCAGCGGGCGGTCTGCTCGGCGACCTTGTCGACCTCCTGCATCGACAGGTCGCGCGACTCCAGGAAGGACCGGTGCACCTCGCGCACCGACTCCGGCTCACGGGCCAGGTAGTCGCGGCGGGCGGCCCAGACCGCGAAGACGAAGGGCAGCCCGGTCCACTCCTTCCACATCGCGCCCAGGTCGTGCACGTCCAGGCCGAGCCGGGGGCCGTCGTGCATGGTGGCGCGGAGCGCGGCGTCGCCGATCAGCACGGCGGCGTCCGCCTCCTGCATCATCGCCGCCAGGTCGGGCGGGCAGCTGTAGTAGTCGGGCCGCACGCCGTACTGCTCGGCCAGCAGCAGCTGCGCCAGCCGCACCGAGGTCCGGCTGGTCGAGCCGAGGGCGACCCGGCGGCCGTCCAGTTCGCTCAGCGGCACCTGGCTGACGATCACACAGGACAGCACCGGTCCGTCGCTGCCGACCGCGATGTCCGGGAGCACCACCAGCTGGTCGGCGTTGCGCAGGTACTCGACGCAGGTGATCGGCGAGATGTCGAGGTCCCCGGCCACCAGCGCGTCGCTCAGCCGCTCCGGGGTGTCCTTGGTCAGGTCCAGGTCCAGCAGGGAGCCGGTACGGGCCAGGCCCCAGTAGATGGGGACGCAGTTGAGGAACTGGATGTGTCCGACACGGGGCCGGGTGGGGCCGTCGGTGGGACCGTCCACACGCCCGGAGTCGTCGGTGTCGCCGTCACGCTCGGTGTAAGTATCCACACGCAGCACAGTAGACCGAGGGATGAGATCGACTCTGGCCGGGCCCATGGCTGCGTGCTAGGGTTTCTCGCAGTTGCAGTTTGATTTCCCATGCAGTACTTGAGCCTGCGGAGCATGTGACCGCGGGCTTCTGTAGTTTTCAGAGCTTTGTCAAAGAAGTACCTGAAGGCGGGGCGATCAGCGCAGCGGACCGGGCACCACGAGGTGTGGTGTCCTTTACGTCCCTCGCAAGGAGAACGGTATGGCGACCGGAACCGTCAAGTGGTTCAACGCCGAGAAGGGCTTCGGCTTCATCGCCCAGGACGGCGGCGGCCCCGACGTCTTCGTCCACTACTCCGCCATCAACGCGAACGGCTTCCGCTCGCTTGAGGAGAACCAGGCTGTGGAGTTCGACGTCACGCAGGGCCCGAAGGGTCCGCAGGCGGAGAACGTCACCACGATCTGACGTCCCAACCAACGATCACCCGCCCCTGGCCGTCCCCCGTGGCCGACCAGGTCGCCTGATCTTCCGGTGGCTCGCACAGCACCAACCCAAGAGGGCCCGGGTCGCATCCGCGACCACGGGCCCTCTGCCTTTACTGCCTTTGCCGGCGCCCGCCGGGTGGCGGACCGGCCGGTCACAGCCGGCAGAGCCGCCGCCCGCGCAGCGCCACCTCGATCTCGAAGCGGGTGTCCGGGTCCGCCAGCGCCGCACCGAACAGGGCCTCGATCCGGCGCATCCGCTGACGGACCGTCTGCGGATGCAGCCCCAGCCGCGAGGCGACCTCGGGCGCGCTGCCGCGACAGGTCTCCAGCCAGACCAGCAGGGTCGCCTCCAGCCGGTGCCGGCGTTTCTCGGTCAGCCCCGCCAGCGGTGCCAGCCGCCGCTCGGCCAGCAGCCGGACCAGTTCCTCGTCGCCCAGCAGCAGCACCGACGCCAACTGCTGGTCGCAGCGCACCAGTCCGGGCTCGCGCGGCTGCGCGGCCACGGTACGGGCCCAGCGCAGCGACTGCGCGGCCTTGCGCACCGGGACCGAGGGGCCGACCACGACCGTCTGCTCACCCAGCGCACGGGCCAGTTCCTCGACCCGGCCGGGGGTGTCCGGCTCGGCCAGGAAGGCGCAGGGTTCCGCGCCCTCGGGCTGGACCAGCAGGTACGGCAGGCCCCTGATCCGGGCGGCGGCCCCGGCCGGCAGCGTCACCACCCCCGCGATCTGCTCCGGCAGTTCCCAGCGCGCCGACCGGGCCGCGTCGGTCAGCGCCGGTTCCGCCGCTCCGTCGGCCAGCAGCCCGGCCAGGCGCCCACGGGCCCGGCGCAGGGTGCCGACCGAGTCGGCCCGCGCCTCGGCGTAGCCCTCGACCGAGGCGGCGGCCATCTCGTCGATATGCGCGAAGATCGCCTCGGCCAGCACCGCCATCGCCGTCGGCGGCATCCCCGCACTGCGCGCCACCTGCGCGTACCGGCGCCAGGCCAGCCGCCCGCCGAGCCGGTACGCGGCCTGCAGCGCGTCCAGGCTGCGGCCCTCGCGCCATTCGCCGCGTCCCAGCGACCGGTACACCCGCAGCGACTCCTCGGGGTTGGCGCGGTCGTCCGCGATCAGCTCCGCGAACTGCGCCAGCGACCGGGCCGTGCCCTGCTGGATCGCACTGCCGAAGCTCCCGCCCAGCGGCCGGGCGTACTCGGGTATCTGCCGCCGGATCTCGCGCACCACCTCGGGCGCCAGGCGTACGTTCTCGGCTCTGATCAGCGCCGCGAATCCGCACGGCAGCACCGCCCAGGGGCGGTCCCGTACAGCGGTAGCGGTATTCGCATGGGCATGCCTGGCTGCGGCCAAAAGACCTCCTCCGCCGGTCCGGAAATGCCGCCCATCTGTCAATGCCATTCATTGACAGCAATTGATGGCAGCGTCCGGAATCTCACTTCCCCCCGACGTGAAAGATCCGCTCGGAATTCCTTCGAAAAAGAACGACTTCCGATGCTTGCGTCGCAGTATCTGTCGCATGTTACTGAGGTGTCAACGCTCGAAAGCGGAGCACGATCACCCGTTTATCCGCAGCGTAAAGGCGGTCGCGGGTCACCGGCGAGGCTGCGGCATCATCACCGCGCCATCACCACATCGTCACCGCCGGCCCCACGGGCGGCGCCGGCGGCCGGGCTGCGACCGGGCTTGCACCGGTCAGGTTATACGTATAACTTTGAAGCTCCGCCATCCCCCACCCCTCAGGAGACCTGCCGCTGTGGGCTACCTCACCGTGCTGCGCGGCCCGCAGGTCGCCCGGCTGCTGATCGGCACGCTCACCGGACGCCTCCCCGCCGGGATGACCGTCGTCGCCATCGCGCTCGCACTGCACCACGCCGCCGCGCCGTACTCCCGGATCGGCCTCACCACCGCCGCGTACGCCATCGCCGCCGCCATCGGCGGGCCGGTCCTGGGGCGCGCCGTCGACCGGGTCGGGCAGCCCCGGGTGCTGCTCGCCTCCGCCGCAGTCGCGGCCTGCGGCTACGCCGCGCTGGCCGCCGGTCCCGGCAACCCCGCGCTGGCGATGGGCGGCGCCGCGCTGGCCGGTCTTGCCATGCCGCCGCTGGAACCCTGCCTGCGTTCGCTCTGGCCGGACATCGTCGAGCCCGCCGCCCTGGAGACCGCGTACGCGCTGGACTCCGCCTCGCAGCAGATCCTCTACGTCGCCGGGCCGCTGCTGGTGGCCGGGGTGGCCGTCCTCGCGAGTCCCGCAGCGGCGCTGTGGCTCGCGGCCGGGCTCGGCCTGGTCGGCACGCTCGCGGTCGCGACCTCCGCCCCCGCCCGCGCCTGGCGCGCCCCGGCGACGGCGGGCCACGGGCACGGCGGCGGCTGGCTCGGTCCGCTCCGCTCCCCCGGGCTGGTCCTGCTGCTGCTGGCCTTCGCCGGCACCGGCTGGGCCGTCGGCGCGCAGAACATCCTGTTCGTCGCCTACGCCCAGTCCCATCCGGGCATCCCCGGCGGCGCCGGGGCGCTGCTGGCGCTGGCCGCGCTGGCCGGGCTGCTGGGCGCGCTCGGTTACGGCGCGGTCCGCTGGACCGCGCCGACCGCGACCAGGACCTGGGCGCTGGCGGCCGCGATGGCGCTCTGCTACCTCCCGCTGCTGCTGATCCCGGGCCCCGCCGCGATGGGCACCGCCGCGTTCGTCTCCGGCCTGGGGCTGGCACCGCTGCTCGCCGCCGCCTTCGTCCTGATCGCGGAACTGGCCCCGGCGGGCACCACCACCGAGGCCTTCGCCTGGCTGGTCACCCTCTTCGCCACCGGCAACGCGCTGGGCTCGGCGGTCAGCGGGGCGCTGGTCGGGGACTCGCTGCGGGGCGCGGCGACCGTCGCCGTCGGCGGGATCACGGCGGCGGCGCTGCTGCTGCTCGTCACCCGCCGACTGCTGGTCCCGCTGCCGCCCGCGGCCGCCGGGGCACCGGCGGGGGGCGGCACCGTCGCCGCGACGGCACCGGCCAGGACCCCCGCTGCGGCGGCGGCGGCCGGGGGCGGGGGCGTGCGTCAGCCGTCCAGCGTCCACTCCCCGACCGTTTCGTAGTGCGGGGGCCCCGCCCCGAGGTGACTGCGGATCAGCCGTAGCGGGGTCGCCGTCCAGGAGCTGCCGGAGAAGTCCGTGAGTGCGGCGGCCAGCGGGCCGAGACCGCCCGCCGTGCTCCGTCCCGCAGTGCGGGCCAGCGTAAGGTGCGGACGGAACGGCCGGTCGTCCAGGTCGACGCCGGTGCTGCGAGCCGCGTCGGTCACCGCCTCGGCGAGGGCGCGCAGCGGGCCGGTGTCGCCGCGCAGCCCCGCCCACAGCGCCCGGTCGCCGAAGCAGCCTCCGCCGGCCAGGCGCAGCTCCGGTGCCGGCCGGCCCTCCGCCACAGCGGCCAGCCGGGCTTCCAGGCCGGACACCGCCTCGGCCTCGACCTGGCCGAGGAACGCCAGGGTGACATGCCAGGTCGGCTCGCCGGTCCAGCGCAGGGCCCGGCCCTGCGGCAGCCCGCGCAGCGCGGCGACCACACCGGTCAGCTCCTGAATCGCTGCCGGCGGCGGCACAACGGCGACGAAAAGTCTCATTCCGGCAGTCTTGACCATGGTCATCACAGGCGGAAGCCCGACCCGGCAGAAACTTGTCCATGACGACAAAGCCCGCGAAGAGGCCCGGCAGGCGCCGGCCGCCGACGGTGGCCGGGGCGGGGCCCGGGTGGGTGGCCGGCCGGAGCCGGACACCCACCCGGGCCCCGGGCTCAGGCCGCCGCCGCGACCTCGATGTCCCGCTCCTGCCGGACCTGCTGGCGCGGGACGAAGGCCACCAGCTGGTGCTCCGGACCGCGCTGCAGGTCCAGCCGCACCCGGAGGTTGCCGATCCGCGCCAGCACGAAGCCGATCGTCGCCGCCGCGAACCCGGAGACCAGACCGCAGGCGAGCAGCCCGATCCGGGGCCCGTACTGCTCGGTGATCCAGCCGACCAGCGGTGCGCCCAGCGGCGTCCCGCCGGCGAACACCATCATGAACAGGCTCATCACCCGGCCGCGCATGGCCGGGTCGGTGCGCAGCTGGACCAGCGAGTTGGCCGCGGTGTTCAGGGTCAGCCCGAAGAGGCCGACCAGCGTCAGCAGCGCGGCGAACACCCAGTAGGACGGGGCCAGCGCCGCCGTCGACTCCAGCACCGCGAAGGCCAGCGCCGCGCCGACCAGCAGCCGCAGCCGTGGTCTGCTGCGCCGGGCCGCGAGCAGCGCGCCGACCAGTGAACCGACCGCCATCGCCGTGTTGAGCAGCCCGTACAGACCCGGTCCGACGTGGAAGACCGAGTAGGCGAAGGCGGACAGGATGGTGGCGAAGTTGAAGCCGAAGGTCCCGATGAAGCCGACCAGCACGATCGGCCAGACCAGGTCGGGGCGTCCGGCCACGTAGTGCAGTCCGGCGCGCAACTGTCCCTTCTCGCGCGGCAGTCGCGGGGTGCGGTGGAGTTCCGCTCCGCGCATCGCGAGCAGGCCGAGGATGACCGCGCCGAAGGAGACCGCGTTGACCGCGAAGGCGTAGCCCGAGCCCACGGCGGCCATCAGACCTCCGGCGACGGCGGGGCCGATCAGCCGCGCGGTCTGGAAGTTGGCGGCGTTGAGGCTGACCGCGTTGCCGAGGTCCTTCTTGCCGACCATCTCCACGACGAAGGTCTGCCGGGTGGGGTTGTCCACCACGGTGACCATGCCGAGCAGGAAGGCGAACGCGTAGATGTGCCACACCTGGACGTGCCCGGACAGGGTGAGCGCGGCCAGACCGGCGGCGAGCAGGCCCATGGCGGCCTGGGTGGCGATGAGCAGCTGGCGCTTGGGGAAGCGGTCGGCGAGAACCCCGCCGAAGAGGCCGAAGAGCAGCATCGGCAGGAACTGCATGGCAGTGGTGACGCCGACGGCGAAGGCACTTCCGGTCAGGCTGAGCACCAGCCAGTCCTGCGCGATGCGCTGGACCCAGGTGCCGGAGTTGGAGACGACCTGTCCGATGAAGAAGTACCGGTAGTTGCGGTTGCCCAGCGCCGAGAACATGCCGCGGCGGCCGGAGTTGGTGCGGGTGCCCGTGGTTCCGGCACCGGTGGTGCGTGCGGTGCTGCTTCGGGTGGTACTGCGGCTGGTTCCGCCGCTTCGGGGCGCCGACGGCGCGGTGCGTTCGTCGGGGTCGTCGTCACCGGGGACGACGAAAGGCTGTGCGGTGGGGGTCTCCTCGGCGGCATCGGCCTCGGTGGCGAGGCTGACGGCGGTGGAGTCGGTGGTCGTGGCGGTTCGGGTGCGGTGTGTGGTGGCTCCGGTCGATGAAGGCAAAGGCCTGTCCCCTGGTTGTCAGTGAGTCCTGCGGGTCGTACGGATGGTGCGGGCGGAGCAGTCGGGGCGGTCGGTCACAGCTGGGCCAGCCGTTCCAGCACCGGAGCGGCGGCGCGCAGCACCGTCCACTCCTCCTCGGTGAGCCCCGAGGTGAGGTCGGCCAGCCAGGCGTCGCGCTTGGCACGGCTCTGGTCGAGGATGCTCTCGGCCTGCTCGGTGCTGCTGACGACGACCTGGCGCCGGTCGTCGGGGTGCGGCTCCCGCCGCACCAGCCCCTTCTCCTCCAGCATCGCGATGATCCTGGTCATCGACGGCGGCTGGACGTGCTCCTTGCGCGCGAGCTCCCCCGGCGACGCACTCCCGCAGCGCGCCAGCGTGGCCAGCACCTGCATCTCGGTAGGCGTCAGCGACTCCTCGACGCGCTGGTTGCGCAGGCGTCGGGACAGTCGCATCACAGCGGACCGCAGCGTCGAAACCGCCGCGGCGTCGCTCTCGGAGAGCTCGGGCATGATTGTTAGTCTAACTCATTACCCTGCCTAAAGAAAAACCAGTTGCGCCGCCCCCAGCCGGACAGCCGAACACGGGAACCCCCGGATGCTTGCCGCAAGCCCGCCATGTACGTACAGTTTCTTGTACAAGAGCAAAGGTGGGCGGCAATGAAGACCATGACCTACTCCGAGTCCCGCGCGCGGTACGCCGAGGTGCTCAACTCCGTCAACGACGACCGGGAAGAGGTCGTCATCACCCGCGCCGGCCATGATCCGGTCGTCATAGTCTCCCTTGCGGACTACGAGTCGTTGAAAGAGACGGCATACCTGCTGCGCAGCCCGGCGAACGCCAGGCGACTGCTCGCCTCGATCGAGGAACTGGAAAACGGCGGGGGCACCGTCCACGAGCTGGCGACCGACGAGTGAAAATCACTTTTGCCTCTCGCGCCCGGGAGGACTACCTGTGGTGGCAGCTCCAGGACCGGAGGATGCTGAAGCGGATCAACGCCCTGATCGCCGATGTCGCGCGAAACGGGAATGAGGGAATCGGCAAGCCCGAGCCCCTGAAGCACGGGTTCCAGGGCTACTGGTCGCGGCGTATCAATGACGAGCACCGACTGATCCACAAGGTCACCGAGGACGCGGTTCTGATCGCGCAGTGCCGTTACCACTACGAGAGCTGACCCGGACGGACGCGCCACCGAAGCTCCCCGCTCGCCCCCAGCCAGCCGAGCGGGGAGCATCACCGAGTGAGGCCGAAGGCGGGCATGAGGTAGTAGAAGGCGAAGACGGCGGCGACCACGTAGAGGGCGACGGGGACCTCGCGGTAGCGGCCGGTGGCGATCTTCAGGATGCAGAAAACCAGGAACCCCATGCCGATTCCGTTGGTGATCGAGTAGGTGAACGGCATGATGATCATGGTCAGGAAGGCCGGGACGGCGAGGGTGAAGTCGGACCAGTCGATGTCCATGACGCTGTTGGACAGGATCAGGAAGCCGACCACGACCAGGGCCGGGGTGGCGGCCTGAGTCGGGACCATGGTCGCCAGCGGGGTGAGGAAGAGCGCCACCGCGAAGAACAGGCCGGTGACGATGCTGGCCAGGCCGGTGCGGGCGCCCTCGCCGACGCCGGCCGTGGACTCGACGAAGCAGGTGTTGGCCGAGCTGGAGGTCGCGCCGCCGACCGCGGTGGCGATGCCGTCGATCATCAGCACCTTGCTCATGCCGGGCAGGTTGCCCTCGTCGTCGAGCAGGTGGGCCTCGTCGCTGACGCCGAGGATGGTGCCCATCGCGTCGAAGAAGCAGGACAGCAGGACGGTGAAGACGAAGAGCACCCCGGTCAGCACGCCGACCTGATGGAAGCCGCCGAACAGGCTCACCTTGCCGAGCAGGCCGAAGTCCGGCGTTGCGACGATGCTGTGCGGGAGCACCGGGACGGTCAGGCCCCACTCCCCCGCCGGGACGTGCGCGATCTTGTCGATCACCACCGCGAGCAGGGTGCCGACCACGATGCTGATCAGGATCGCGCCGGGGACCTTGCGGGCCATCAGGATGAGGGTGAGCAGCGCGCCCACGACGAACACCAGCACCGGCCAGCCGTCCGCATGGCCGTTGCCGCCCAGTTGCAGCGGGACGGTGGTGTGCGCGGCGTCCGGGATGCGGGTGACGAAGCCCCCGTCGACCAGGCCGATCAGGGCGATGAACAGCCCGATGCCGATGGCGATGGCCTTGCGCAACCCCAGCGGGACGGCGCTCATGACGCGCTCACGCAGCCCGGTGGCCACCAGCAGCATGATCGCGAAGCCGGCCAGCACCACCATGCCCATCGCGTCCGGCCAGGTCATCTTGGGCGCCAGCTGCAGCGACACGATGCTGTTGGTACCGAGGCCGGCCGCCAGGGCGAGCGGGATGTTGCCGATGACCCCCATCAGCAGCGTGGTGAGCGCGGCCGTCAGCACGGTGGCGGTGACCAGCTGGCTGGTGTTCAGATGGTGACCGAACTTGTCCACACCCGAGGACAGGATGATCGGGTTCAGCACGATGATGTAGGCCATCGTGAAGAAGGTGGCCGCACCGCCGCGGATCTCGCGGGCGACGGAGGATCCACGCTCGGAGATCTTGAAGTAACGGTCGACAGCGTTGCGCGGCGGGGCTCCGCCGGCCTCGGGCGACTGGTCCTGGGCGGTGGCCAGGGATGGCATGCGGAGATCCTCGGGGTTGGCGCTGTTCAGGGTGCTGCGGTGGGGGTTCGGCGCTGGCCGGACACACGTTCCGAACCGGAACGGCCAGTATGAATTGCATAAACCGCTTCGGCTATCTGCGCGCGTAGACTGTGCTATCGCACGAATAGAGCGACAGGCGGACGGCGGATGTCCCGTCCCGTGCCGCTCCGTGTCCCGCTCCCTCTCGACGGTCGGCTGTCGACGGCCCCCGTACTCTTGTCCGCGTGAAGACGACCAAGCTGCCCGCCGCGCCGCCCATGGAGGCCAACGACGTCGCCATCGTGACCGGCGGCACGGTGCTCTGGCTGGTCGGCTTCGTCGTGCTGCTGCCGTTCCACGGCTGGCTCTCCGCCCACGGTCACACCGACTGGCTCTGGACCTGCCTGGCCGGCTTCGGCCTCGGGCTGATCGGCATCTGGTACTGCCGCGCCCGCCGCGACGCCATCGCCCGCTCCCGCCAGGCCGAGGCCGCAGACGCCGGCGGCGGCGGCGAGGCGGCGGGCACGGCGGACGGCGAGGCGACCGACGCGGCGACCAACCCGGCGGACGGCGACGCGACCGGCGGCGGCACGGACGGTGCCGGGGACGGGAATCCGTCGGCCCGACCGGAGTAAGCCGGGCGGCGGCACCGACGGTGTCCGCCTAGGGTCGACTGCATGACCGCACCGGCCGGAACCGCACCTCCGTCGCCTCCCGGTCGCCATCCGGGACTGACATCCGCCGAGGTCGCCGAACGGGTGGCGCGCGGTGACGTCAACGACGTCCCGGTACGGTCCAGCCGTTCCACCCAGGAGATCGTCCGGGCGAACGTGTTCACCCGGTTCAACGCCATCATCGGCTGCCTGTTCGCAGTGATCATGGTGGTGGGACCACCGCAGGACGGGCTGTTCGGCTTCATCATCATCGCCAACACCGGCATCGGGATCATCCAGGAGCTGCGCGCCAAGCGCACCCTGGACAACCTCGCCGTGATCGGCGAGGCCCGCCCCCGTGTCCGGCGCGGCGGCGAGACGGTGGAACTGACCAACGCCCAGATCGTGCTGGGCGACCTGGTCGAGCTGGGTTCCGGCGACAAGATCACGGTGGACGGGCAGGTCGCCGAGGCCGACAGCCTGGAGATCGACGAGTCGCTGCTCACCGGTGAGGCCGACCCGGTGCTGAAGCGGCCGGGCGACCCCGCGCTCTCGGGCAGCTTCGTGGTGGCCGGTTCGGGCGCGTTCACCACCACCCGGGTCGGCCGGGAGGCCTATGCCGCGCAGCTGGCCGAGGAGGCCAGCCGGTTCACCCTGGTCCAGTCGGAGCTGCGCAGCGGTATCGACACCATCCTCCGCTACATCACCTGGCTGCTGTTCCCCACCGCGCTGGGGCTGGTCCTCAGCCAGCTGTACGTGGAGCAGCACAACGTCGCCGAGGCGGTGCGCCGGATGGTTGCCGGGATCGTCCCGATGGTGCCGGAGGGCCTGGTGCTGCTGACCTCGATGGCCTTCGCCATCGGCGTGGTCCGGCTGGGACGGCACCAGTGCCTGGTCCAGGAGCTGCCCGCGATCGAGGGGCTGGCCCGGGTGGACACCGTCTGCCTGGACAAGACCGGCACGCTGACCGAGGGCGGGATGGACGTCGCCGACCTGCTCCCGCTGGCGCCACCCACCCCGGACGGTGCGGCGGCGGCCGCCGGCCCGGCCGCCCCGGACAGCGCGCCGGTCCCGTACGGCGCGGCAGTCCCGGACCGCGTAGCGGCTGCGGCGGACGGTGCGGGCGGGCTCGCGGCGCAGGTGCTGGGGGTTCTGGGCGGCGCGGACAGCCGTCCCAACGCCAGCCTGCAGGCCATCATCGACGCCTATCCCGTCGCCGAGGGCTGGCTGATGCTGCGGGCCGCGCCGTTCTCCTCGGCCCGCAAGTGGTCCGGGGCCTCGCTGCGCGGGCCGGACGGCGCGGAGGCGACCTGGCTGCTCGGTGCCCCGGACGTGCTGCTGACCGCCGGGCACCCGGCCCTCGCCGAGGTCGACCTGCTGGGTGCGCAGGGCCTGCGGGTGCTGCTGCTGGGACGGACCGTGACCACGCTGGACGCCCCCGACCCGGCGGCCGGACTGGTCCCGGTCGCGCTGGTGGTGCTGCGGCAGCGGCTGCGTCCGGACGCGGGCCACACCCTGCGGTACTTCGAGCAGCAGAACGTCGCGGCCAAGGTCATCTCCGGCGACAACGCGGTGTCGGTCGGCGCGGTCGCCGGGTCGCTGAGCCTGCCCGGCGCGGAGGACCCGGTCGACGCCCGCACCCTGCCGACCGAGGCCGGGGCGCTGGCCGACGCCGCCGAGAAGCACTCGGTGTTCGGCCGGGTGACCCCGCAGCAGAAGCGCGACCTGGTCGCCGCACTGCAGTCCAGGGGCCACCACGTGGCGATGACCGGCGACGGCGTCAACGACGTGCTCGCGCTGAAGGACGCCGACATCGGCGTGGCGATGGGCGCGGGCAGCGAGGCGACCCGGGCGGTGGCGCAGATCGTGCTGCTGGACAACCGCTTCGCGACCCTGCCGCTGGTCGTCGCCGAGGGCCGCCGGGTGATCGGCAACATCGAGCGGGTCGCCAACCTGTTCCTGGTGAAGACGGTGTACTCGGTGCTGCTGGCGCTCGCGGTGATCATCGCCCGGGTGCCGTACCCGTTCCTGCCCCGGCACTCCACCGTGCTCAGCGCGCTGACGATCGGGGTGCCCGGCTTCTTCCTGGCGCTGGCGCCCAACAACGAGCGGGCCAGGCCCGGGTTCGTCCGGCGGGTGCTGCGGTTCGCGGTGCCCGCCGGGGTGATCTGCGGGGCGGCGTCCTTCGTGTCGTACCTGCTGGCCCGCGCCGACCACGCGACGGCGCAGGTCGCCGACACCAGCACCACCACGCTGACGCTGTTCCTGGTGGCGCTGTGGGTGCTGGCCATCATCGCCCGCCCGTACAACTGGTGGCGGATCACCCTGGTGCTGGCGATGGGCGGGGCCTTCGCGGTGGTGCTGATCACGCCGTGGCTGCAGCGGTTCTTCCAGTTGCGGCTGGACGGCTACCGCGACCCGTGGACCGGGGTGGCGGTCGCCCTGGTGGCCGGGGTGCTGCTGGAACTGGTCTGGCGGTGGCTGCGTCGTACCGGGGAGGATTAGACCACCCGCCCGGTCGCCGTGCATGATTCTGGATCCCGGCAATCCCGGGTACGGTGCTGGGCAGGTCTGGACGAGCAGACAGCCCTGGAAGCAGGCAGCGCAGGACCCGCAGCACAAGCCCACAGCACGAGCCCGCAGGGGGAAGCATGACGACCGACACCGACGCGCCCTCGGCGGCGCCGATCGGCGTCCCGGCCGAACCCAGCCGCCGATGGTTCGTCCCGGACCGGGGCACGGTGCCGTTCCTGCTGCTCGGACTGCTGTTCTTCGCGGTGTACGCGGTGATCGAGACGGTCCGCTACACGCACTACTCGTCGATGTCCTGGGACCTGGCGATCTTCGTCCAGGAGATACAGCAGTACGCCCATCTGCACGCGCCGATCGTGAACATCAAGGCCCCCGGATACAACATCCTGGGCGACCACTTCAGCCCGATCCTGGCGCTGCTCGCGCCGTTCTACCGGGTGTTCCCCTCCCCGGTCACGCTGCTGGTCGCGCAGTCGGCGCTGTTCGCGAGCTCGGTCGCCATCGTCGGCGCCACCGCCGCACGCTTCACCAGCCGGGCGAAGGGGCTGTGCATCGGGCTCGCCTACGGGCTGTCCTGGGGCCTGCAGCGCGGCGTCGACTTCGACTTCCACGAGATCTGCTTCGCGGTGCCGCTGCTGGCGCTGGTGCTGCGCAACATCCTGCTGCAGCGCTGGTACCGGGCGGCGTTCTGGGCGCTGCCGCTGGTGCTGGTCAAGGAGGACATGGGGCTGACCGTCGCGGCCATCGGCATCGTGCTGGTGCTGCTGCGGCAGTACCTGGTCGGTGCGGTGCTGGCGGTGTTCGGCATCGTCATGCTGTTCCTCACCGTCGACCTGGTGATCCCGCACTTCAACCCGCACGGGCAGTACGACTACATGTCGAAGATGCCCGGCGGCTCGCCCATGCACGCGCTGTCCACGTCCCCGCTGAGCCTGCTGCACCTGCTGGTCACCCCGGACATCAAGCTGCAGACGGTCGGCTACCTGCTGGCGATCACCGCCTTCCTGGCGCTGCGGTCGCCGCTGGTGCTGGTCGTGCTGCCGACGCTGCTGTGGCGCTTCACCTCGTCCAACGACAGCTACTGGGGCATGGACTGGCACTACAACGCGGTGCTGATGCCGATCCTGTTCCTGGCCCTGGTGGACGCCATCCGCAGGTCCGAGACCTACGGCCCGCCGCAGCTGCGGACCTTCGCGAGCCAGGCGGCGGTGCCGGCCGTCACCGCCGTGGCGCTGGCGCTGACGGTGACCATGTCGCTGCCGGTGCTGAACGCGCTGATGCCCTCGACCTACACCCAGAGCGACGCCCGGGTGGCCATGCTGCGGCGGGCCTCGGCGACGATCCCGAACGGCGCGACGGTGGAGGCCAACGTCACGCTGATGGCCCACCTGGCGGGCCGCACCACGCTCTTCTGGATCGGCGTGGACACGGTCGCCCCGCAGTACGTCGCGCTGGACCTGTCCTACGGCTGGTCCAGCCCCCCGGGCGACGCGGCCGCGTACGCGCAGTCGCTGCACCCCGGCTCGAAGTACCGGCTGGTCTTCAACGAGCAGGAGTTCCAGGTCGCGAAGCTGGTGAACTGACGGCCGCAGCCAGCCGACGCGGCCGACGGCCCTGAGGCGACGGCCGCGCCGAACACCTCGGCGCGGCACCCACCTCGGCCGGGCCGACGGCCGCTCGCTGTGACCATTCCCTCCGGTTGTCGGCCCAGCTCCTAGAAGGCGCGGGCCTCGAAGTCGCGGGCGGCGCTGAGTTCGTAGCCGCGGGCCGGGTCGGAGAGCGCCGCCAGGGCCTCGAAGCGGCGGTGCCACTGTCCACAGGCCCAGGCCAGACCGGCTGCCAGGCCCTCCGGGGTGGCGGCGTGCAGCGCGCCGTGCGGCACCGGGGCGGCGAACTCGTCCGCCTCCGCGGCCTCGTCGGCGTCCTGCTCCAGCTCCGGCGCCGGGCTGTCCGGGTCCCAGCGCCAGTCCACCGTGGCGTCCTTCCCGTCCGGGCCGACGACCAGCAGTTCCTCGTGCTCCTCGTAGACCTCGGGGCAGCCCGGCAGCAGTTCCCTGACCACGTCGGGGATCCGGTGCACGGTGCCCTCGCTGAGCACCCGGCCGCCGGCCACCTCGCTGGCCAGCGACACGTGCAGCCGCTCGGCCAGCGCCGCGGCGAGCGCCGGGGCGACGGTGATCAGCGGGAAGCCGTCCAGCAGCTGCACCAGGTCGGGGGCGTCCGCGATGACCGCCTCGGACACGTCGACCACCACGGTGCCGTCCGGGCGGCGGCGGGTGTCCGGGTCCATCGGGGGCAGCGCGCGGACCTCCTCGGGCAGCGCGACCCGGGCCAGGTCGACCGAGGCCAGCGCGGTGTAGAGGCCGTTCAGCTGGCGGTGCGAGATGTCGCTGTCGGGGTCGGTCATCCGGTACAGCACCTCGTCCGGGCCGTCCGGTTCGCCCAGCAGCGCGCTGAGCGTGGTGCGCACCCCGAGGGCGTGCAGGAAGACCTCGTCCAGGCCGGTCCTGGCCTCCTCGTAGAGGCCGCGCAGCAGCGGGTCGGCGCCGGCGGCGCGCAGCCCGGCCGGGCGGCGGCCGTCCAGCACCGGGTGGTCCCGCAGCCACCAGGCCGCGTACGGGGGGACCTGCGCGCTGCGGCCGTCGGGCAGCAGCAGCCGCACCGGGGTCACCACCGCGTCGCGCAGCGGCGGGGCGGCGAGCATGGCCAGGGCCTGCGGCCAGGCGTCGTCGTCGACCAGGTCGAGGTCGCGGACGGCGAGCAGCTCGGCGGCCACCGGCGGCACCTCCGGCACCCCGGGATCGGCGTCGATCCCGTCCTGCTTGAGCTGCTCGGCGACCTCCTCGGCCCAGTCGGCGAAGCCGTCCGGGGCCTCGTCCAGCAGGCCGGTGGGCTCGCCGCCGGCCGCCCGGTCGGCCGGGACGGTGGGGTCGAGCCGCTCCAGGTCGTCCGGGTCGAGCACCACCTCCTCGGCGCGCACCAGGCTCAGTACGTGGCCGACGCCGACCGCACTGAGCACCTCCGTACCCCAGCGCTCCAGCCAGTCCTCGTCGAGGAAGACGGCGTCGTCCTCGTCCACGATCGCGGCCAGCGGGCTGCCCGGCAGCACCAGCTCACCGGCGGCGACCAGCTCGCCCTCGTCGTCCGGCAGCGCCAGCCGGGCCAGCCACGGGTACGTCCCGGGGCCGATCCCGGCGGCGCGGACGATCCGCAGCACGGCCTCGGCGACGTCCTCGGCCTCGTCCTGGTCGTCGCTGTCGGCCGAGCGCAGCACCGCGGCCTGCAGTTCGGCCGTCTCCAGCACGCCGACCGGGGTGGCCACCCCGGCACCCAGCTTCTCCAGCAGCGGATGCGCCGCCTCGGGGTGGACCAGGCGCAGGCCGAGCAGCGCCAGGTCCTCGCCGCTGACCTCGGTGCCGGCGGGGACCAGGACCCGGCGCGGGCCGGTGGCCGTGCGGCCGTCCGCGAGCGGGACCGGAAGCGCGCCGAGGGTCTCGGCCTCGGTGCCGGCTCCGGCCAGCGCCCCGTAGAGGTTGCGCCACCAGGCGGGTTCCTTGTCGAGGTTGGCGAGCTGGTCGACGGTCTCGGCGAGCGCCAACCGCCGCACGCCCAGGGTGCGCAGCTCCTGACGACGTTCCAGACCGGCCGGGAGCAGGCCGGGGATCACGTCGGCCAAGGCCCGGACGATCTGCGCGTCCGCGCCCTCCAGCAGCACCGCGTCGCGCGGGCGCAGCGCGCCGGACGACTCGGCCTCACCGTCGGTGTCCGGATCGGCCATGGCGTCGGCGTCGGGCCGCTCCGACTCCGTGCGCGGCAGGAAGGCGACCTCGGGCAGCCGGGACAGCACGGCCCGGCGCAGCAGCCCGTCCACCTCGCCCTGGCCGAGCGGTCCCGGCACCAGGGCCAGCGAGGAGACGTCGGCGCCGCGCGACCGCAGCAGCCCCGCGTACACCTCGCCGGCCTGCTCGGCCAGGAAGCCGGTGAGCGGCCCCGGCGCGATGTGACGGCGGGTGGAGTCCAGCGGGAACGAGGCGATCAGCAGCGCCGGGATACCGAGCGGCTCGTCGGTCGGGGTCGGCGCGTGCACCACCGGGACGGTACGCGGCGGGACCGGGCGGTCCTCGGCGTCGACCGGGACGGCCCAGGTGACGGACCACTGCGGGCGGTGCCGCTCCTCGACGGTGCGGTCGGCCAGCAGGTCGGCGGCCAGCGTGCCGCCGGCGGTGGCGACCTGCCAGCGGCTCTCCCCCTCCGGGCCGGTGACCACGACCACGGCGGGGCCGCCCCGGTCGTGCGCGGGCGGGAGTTCGCGCCGGGTCAGGGTGCGGGTCTGCGTCCCGGCGTCGGCACCGTCCCCGGCCGTGGTCTCCACCACGACCTCGGCCAGGCCGGTCAGGGTCAGCAGCAGGGCGTCGTCGACCTCGTCCAGCAGACGCCGGGTCAGGTCCTCGGCGGCGGCGTCGCGCAGCGGCAGCACCACCACCGTCTCGTACCCCTCGGGCGGGCTGCCCTCGGCGGCCAGCGGCAGCCGCAGCAGCGGCACATGGCCGTCCCGGCGGCGCAGTTCCTCGGCCAGCGACTGCTGGTCGGCGGCCAGGCTCCGGGCCTCGGCCAGCGACCAGCGGACCCCGCCGGAGCGGCTCAGCACGGCGGGCTCGTCGGACACCGCGAGCGCGGCGGCGAAGCCGACGCCGAAGCGCCCGACGGCCGCCTCGCCGTCGGCGCCGCGCTTGGAGGAGGCCCGCAGCGTGGACAGCGACTCCACGCCCTGCGCGTCCAGCGGCGCACCGGTGTTGGCGGCGCAGAGCACCCCGTCGCGCAGGGTCAGCAGGAGCCGTCCGGGGACGCCGGCCCGGGCGGCGGCGTCGGCGGCGTTCTGCGCCAGCTCGACCACCAGCCGGTCCCGGTAGCCGCCGAGGGCCAGTTCCTCCTCGGCGTTGGCGTCCTCGCGGAAGCGGGCGGGCGAGGCCGCCCACGCCTCCAGCACCCGGCGCCGCAGTGCCGCCGTACCGAACACGTCAGCCGTCGCGCCGCCCGCCGCGTAGTCCACGATTCGCGCATCCATGGCCGTCGTCTCCCCGCTGTCGCCGCCCTCACCCGCACGGCGAGGCTGTACGCGGGCATTCTCCCTGTTCCCACTGACATTCCGCGCCAGGGTCCACCCCGCGCGGCACGCGGCGTGAGTCGGACCGGGTCAGAAGGTCAGCACCGCACGCGCCACCTGCCCGCTGTGGGTGGCCTCGGCCGCCGCCTCGAACTCGTCCACCGGAAAGGTGACGGTGACGAGTTCGTCCAGCAGCAGCAGCCCCGACCGGTACAGCTCCGCGTAGCGCGGGATGTCGGTCTGCGGGCGGGAGGAGCCGTAGCGACAGCCGAGGATGGACTTGTCGAGGTACATGTCGGCGACCCGGAAGGCCGCCTCGGCGCCGGCCGGCGGCACGCCCAGCAGCACCGCCTGGCCGTGCCGGTCGAGCAGGTCGATCGCCTGCCGGATCAGCGCCGTGGTGCCCACGCACTCGAAGACGTGGTCCGCCCCGTCCGGAAGCAGCTCGCGCACCGCGTCCACGGTGGAGGCGACGGCGCGGGCGTCGACGAAGTCGGTGGCGCCGAAGGTACGGGCCAGGCCCTCCTTCCCGGCGACCGCGTCGACCGCGACGATCCGGCCCGCGCCGGCGATCCGGGCGCCCTGGATCGCGTTCAGGCCGATGCCGCCGCAACCGATGACCACGACGGTGTCGCCGATGCCGACCCGGGCCCGGTTCAGCGCGGCGCCCACCCCGGTCACCACGCCGCAGCCGATCAGCGCGGCGGAGGCGAAGGGGAGTTCGGGGTCGATCCGGACCGCCTGGACCGCCTTGACCAGGGTGCGTTCGGCGAAGACCGAGGCGGAGGCGAAGCTGTAGAGCGCGGTGCCCGGGTCGGAGCGGCGGGTGAACGGCCGGTCCGGGCGGCCGATGGCCTTGCGGCACATCGTCGGCCGGCCCTGACCGCACTCCTTGCAGGTCCCGCAGTTGGCGATGGTGGACAGGGCGACGTGGTCGCCCGGCCGGACGTGGACGACCCCGGGACCGACCGCCTCGACGATGCCGGCGCCCTCGTGCCCGAGAACCACCGGGACCGGGAAGGGGATGGTGCCGTCGATGACCGACAGGTCGCTGTGGCACAGCCCGGCCGCGGCGACGGCCACCAGGACCTCGCCGACGCCGGGGTCGCGGATCTCCAGGTCGTCCACGACCTGGGGGGACTTGCCGTCGAAGATGATGCCTTTCATGACCTGCTCCCGGCTGGGTGTGTGGGACGGTGGGCGGACGGCGGCGGACGGGACGGACGGAGCGGCTCAGGACTGCCAGACCACGGCCTGCATCTCGCTGTAGGCGTGCAGCCCGTACGAGCCGCCGTCGCGGCCGGTGCCGCTCTGCTTGAAGCCGCCGAACGGCGTCTCCGGATGCCGCTGCGCGGTGTTGAGGCCGACGCTGCCGCTGCGCAGCCGGGCGGCGAGCTCGTAGCCGCGGGCGGTGTCGGCGGTGAAGACGTAGTCGTACAGGCCGAAGTCGGTGGAGTTGGCGATGGCCACCGCCTCCTCGTCGTCCTGGAACGGGATGACCACGACCACCGGGCCGAAGACCTCCTCGCGGGCCACCGTCATGGTCGGGGTGACGTCGGCCAGCAGGGTGGGCGCGACGTAGTAGCCGGTGGGCGGGAAGTCCGGGAAGGGCGTGGCGTGCTCCTTGCGGGTGCCGCCGGTGACCAGGCGCGCGCCCTCGGCGACGGCCCCGGCGATGTACGCCTCGACCCGGTCCCGGTGCGCCGCGCTGATCACCGGGCCGACCACGGTGCCCGGCAGCAGCGGGTCGCCCACCGGCAGCGCGGCGGCGAACCGGGCCAGCCCGGACACGAGTTCGTCGTACCGGGAGCGGTGGACCAGGGCGCGGGTGGGCGCGGTGCAGATCTGGCCGGAGTGGAAGGCCCAGGTGGAACCGATCGCGGGGATCGCCTTCGCCAGGTCGGCGTCCTCCAGCACTACCGCGGCGCCCTTGCCGCCGAGTTCCATCAGCAGCCGCTTGAGCGTCGGTCCGCCGTCCGCGGCGATGCGCCGGCCGACCGCCGTCGAGCCGGTGAAGCTGATCATGTCGACCTCGGGCGAGGCGACCAGGGCCGCCCCGGTGGCCGCACCGGAGCCGGTGACCACGTTGAAGATCCCGGGCGGCGCGCCCGCCTCCTCGAACACCTCGCCCAGCTTCAGGCAGCCCAGCGGGTCCTGCGGCGCGGGCTTGGCCACTACGGTGTTGCCCATCGCCAGCGCGGGTGCCAGCTTCCCGGCGAGGTTGACGATGGGGAAGTTGTAGGAGGTGATGCAGCCGACCACGCCGACCGGACGGCGCGCGGCCACCGCGCTGGTGAGACCGCCGGCCGCGAGCGGCGAGGCCGGTACGGCGTTCGGCGCCAGCGCGCTGACGGCGGGTTCGAGCGCGCCGTGCGCGTACCGCCGGAACCGCTCGGCGGCGACCGGGACCTGCATCGAGGAGGCCACCCTGATGGTCGCCCCGGTCTCGGCCTGGAGCAGCGGGACGAAGTCGTCATTGCGCCGCAGCAGTACGTCCGCCACCCGGAACAGCACCGCGGCCCGCTCGGACGGCTTGGTCCTGGACCAGGTCTCGAAGGCGGCGCGGGCGGCGTCGACGGCGGCCGCGACATCGGCGGGCGAGGCCTCCGGCGCGCGGCCGACCAGCTCCTCGGTGGCCGGGTTGACCACGGCGTAGCTGCCGTCGCCGCCCGCACGCCAGGACCCGTCGACGAACAACCTGAACTCGTTCTCAGTACTGGGCATCTGACGTCCTGTTCGGTCAGCCGGAGGCAGTGGGGGAGATGGTGGCGGGGGCAGCCGACGAAGCGCCGCCGGGCGCGGGCTCGCGGGGCAGGCCGAGCACCCGCTCGGCGATGAGGGTGCGCTGGATCTGGTCGCTGCCGCCGTAGATGGTGTCCGCGCGGGAGAACAGCAGCAGCCGCTGGGCGGCGGACGGACGGCCCTCGGCGTGACCGCCGGTGCCGAGCGCCCCGTCCGGGCCGAGCACCTGGACCGCCAGCTCACCCAGCCGCTGGTGCCAGCCGCCCCAGACCAGCTTGGCGACCGCGGCGGTGCCGGGCTCGGCCGTGCCCAGGGTGCGCAGCGCGTTGCTGCGCATCACCTGCAGGTCGGCCCACTGCCGGACCAGGCGCGAGCGCAGCACCGGGTCGCCGGTCGCACCGGAGTCGGCGGCCGCCCGCAGCACGGTCCGCAGCTCCCGGGCGTAGCCGATCTGACGGCCCAGCATGCCGACGCCGCGTTCGAACGAGAGCAGGTCCATGGCCACCCGCCAGCCGTCCCCGGGCGCGCCCAGCACCGCGTCGGCGTCGGCCCTGGCGTCGTCGAAGAACACCTCGCTGAACTCGGACTCCCCGTCGATCTGCCGGATCGGCCGGACGTCGACGCGTCCTGGCTGGTCCATCGGAAGCAGCAGCAGGCTCAGGCCGCGGTGCCGCGTCGAGCCGGGTTCGGTCCTGGCCAGCACGAAGCACCAGTCCGCCCACTGGGACAGCGAGGTCCAGGTCTTCTGCCCGGTGACCGACCACGCGCCGTCGCGCAGGGTCGCGGCGGTACGGACGGCGGCGAGGTCGGAGCCGGCCCCGGGCTCGCTGTAGCCCTGGCACCAGATCTCGGTGCCACTGGTGATCGGCGGCAGGAACCGGGCCCGTTGCGCGTCGGTGCCGTGCCGCTGCACCGTCGGCGCGAGCAGATGCTCACCGACGATGCCCAGCCGCGCGGGCCCCGCCGCCCGGGCGTACTCCTCGGCCCACACCACCTGCCGGGACAGGTCGGCCCGGGACGGCTCGCCGTCGTACTGGTCAGAGCCGGACGGGCCGGCGCCGGACGGGCCGGCGCTGGACGGGCCGGCGCCGGACGGGCCATCGCCGGGCACGCCGGGGGCCCGGGGCAGGCCGAGGCCGATCCAGCCGCCCGCGCCCAGCTCGCGTTCCCACGCCCGGCGCCGGGCCGGGTCCGGGGTGTTCTCGGCGTCGTGCAGGTCGGCGAAGGCGCCGCCCGGGCCCAGGCGTTCGGCCAGCCAGGCGCGGGCGCGGCCGCGGAAGGCGTGGTCCGCGGCGCTGAAGGAGAAGTCCATCGGGTACTCGCTGCTCCTCGTCCGGCTCAGGCGTTGGGACGCTGCTTGGCGGCGGCCGCCGCGGCCATGGCCTCCAACTGCGCGAGCATCGGCATGGGGTCGCTGCCGACGGAGCCGGGCAGCACTTCGGCGATCCGCTGCGGCGTCCAGCTGACGCCGTCCGCGCCGGGCCCGGCCGCGTGCACCGCGCGCAGCTCGCGGGGCTGGGCCCAGACCGCGATCTTGGGCCCGGCCACCGTGTAGACCTGCCCGGTGGTCTCCCTGGCCTGCTCGGAGAGCAGGTAGACCACCAGCGCCGCGACGTCCTCCGGCTCGCCGATCTCCTTCAGCTCCATCGGCACGTTCGCCGACATCCGGGTCCTGGCCACCGGCGCGACGCAGTTGGCGGTCACCCCGTACTTGTGCAGGCCCAGCGCGGCGCTGCGGACCAGCGAGATGATGCCGCCCTTGGCCGCGCTGTAGTTGGCCTGGCTGACGCTGCCGGCGTGGTTGCCGCTGGTGAACCCGATGAGCGTGCCGTGCCCCTGACGCCGCATCAGCGCGGAGGCGGCGCGGAAGACCGTGAAGGTGCCCTTGAGGTGGGTGGCGATGACCGCGTCCCACTCCTCCTCGGCCATGTTGAACAGCATCCGCTCGCGCAGGATCCCGGCGACGCAGACCGCGCCGTCGAGCCGTCCGAAGGTGTCGACGGCGGTGCTGACGATGCGCTCCCCGCCGGCCATCATGGAGACGTCGTCGGCGACTGCGACCGCCTCCCCTCCGGCCGCCTGGATCTCCTTCACCACGGCGTCGGCGACCTCGCTGGTCGGGGTGCTGCCGTCCATGGCCACGCCGTAGTCGTTGACCACGACCTTCGCCCCCTCGGCGGCGCAGGCGAGGGCGACGGCTCGGCCGATACCCCGCCCCGCGCCGGTCACCGCGACCACCTTGCCGTGCAGGAACTCGCCCACGTCGAAGCCCTCCTCAAGAATCTGACGGACCGTTAGATTCTAGGGACGAGACCACGCGCACAACAGACCTGAGGCATCGTCAGATCGATTCCGCACCCTCCGGAGGCCGCGCACATGCCCGCACTCAACGACTTCGACGAGTTCCGGTCCATCGCCAAGCACGTCAACAACTGGGGCCGCTGGGGCGCCCACGACGAGATCGGGACGCTCAACCTGATCACCCCCGAGGTGGTCCGCGCCGCCGCCGCGACCGTCCGCACCGGGCGCCGGTTCGCGCTCGGGCTGCCGCTGCAGCAGTTCGGGGTGCAGACCGGGCTGATCCCGGGACGGGTCAACCCGCTGCACACCATGGTCGCGCTGAACTGGGAGATGTTCGGTCCCGGCGCCATCGCCACCAGCGACGACGTGGTGACCATGGGCCTGCAGGCGGGTACCCACTGGGACGGCCTCGGCCATGTCAGCCACGGCAACCGGCTCTACAACAACCGGCCCGCCGACGCCACCATCACCGCCCACGAGGGCGCCACCTACGCCGGCATGGAGAAGATCCCGCCACTGCTCAGCCGGGGCGTGCTGCTGGACGTCGCCCGCGCCCGGGGCGTGCGGCGGCTGGCCGGCGACCACGCGGTCACCCCCGAGGACCTGGAGGCCGCCGAGGAACTGGCCGGGGTCAGAGTCGGGGCCGGGGACGTGGTGCTGGTGCGCACCGGGCAGATCCAGCACTACCTGGGCGGCGACCGCGACGCCTACGCCTTCCCCTCCCCCGGCCTCTCCTACCGCACCCCGGAGTGGTTCCACGCCAGGGACGTCGCGGCGGTCGCCAACGACACGCTCACCTTCGAGATCTTCCCGCCGGAGGTGGACGGGATGTACCTGCCGGTGCACGCGCTGCACCTGGTGGAGATGGGCATGATGCAGGGCCAGAACTGGAACCTGGAGGCGCTGGCGGCGGACTGCGCCGAGGACGGCTCCTACGCGTTCCTGCTGTCCGCGCCGCCCGAGCCGTTCACCGGAGGAGTGGGCGCGCCGGTCGCGCCGGTCGCCGTCAAGTAACCGGCCGCAAGGGCTTGCAGGGACGGGGCAGACTGGGTGGCGAGGTGCCGTACGGACCTCGAACGCGGTACAGAGCCTCGCCACCCGATCTCGACGCCAAGGCCCTGACCTGCGTCGTCACCGATTCGCACTCGCCAAGGACGGAGATCCGGCGTCTCGCCGGCCGCGCCCTCGACGTCCCCTCGCAACGAATCGATGAATCCAAGCGTGATCAGACGGACACGTCACGTCAATGGGTTGTCCGGAATTCGGATTGGTTGCGTACGGTTTCAGACGACTGATCAACTCGGAACTGGCGGAAATCCGCCCCCTCCCGAACGGCCTCCGCACCGGACTGTTTCAGCCGTGGCACGGGCGTCCCCGGTCCGCACCCGGCCGCCCGGCACCAGCCCCGGACGCTGCGGCGGCCCTCGGTCCCGGCCCGGCGCAGCGGCGCCCTGCTTCTGGCCGTCCGGCCAGGTCAACGCCCTGTCACGGCGCCGGTTCCGGAGCCGGACGGCCTCGCGCGGCAGGGCCGGAAGCTGGCCCGGAGTCAGTTCCGGTGACCTCTCGGCACCGCTGCCGCCGGGGTGGCGACGGCGGGAAACGGGTGTCCGCGGACGCTCCGTGGTGCGGCTGACACCGGGAACCGTTATCGGAACGTGCGGTGGGCATGACCGAATCGTGGCCAGGAGGCCGGCCCGCAGGGGGCTGCGCCGAGCTCACGAAGTGCTGCCGCATTGTGAGGGTTTGCGGCGGATTTCCGACTGCGGCGGCTTCTCAGCCGACCAGCACCTGCTGGTCGCACACCGGCACCGCGGAGTTCGACACGACGGAGCTCGACACGACGCCGTTCGACGCCGTGGGGTTCGGCAGGACGCCGTCCGGCGCCGCGGGGTTGCGCACGGCGGCGTTCGGTACGGCGGCGTCGGGCCCGGCCGGCGCCTCGCCCTCGATCTCGCACCACACTCGCTTGCCCGAGCCGTCCGGGTACCAGCCCCAGCGGTCGCAGAGGTTCTCGACCAGCTCCAGGCCGCGCCCGTCGGTCGCCTCGCCCGGGGCCACCCGGGGTAGCGGCGGGCAGTCGCTGGCGTCGGCGACCTCGACCCGGACCGGGCCGCCCCCGCCGGCCGGGTCGAACGGGAACAGCAGCCGCAGCACCGCCGGACACCCGGTGTGCACCACGGCGTTGGTGACCAGTTCGGAGACCACCAGCACCAGGGTCTCCGCCAGCGGCTCGTCCACGTCGTAACCGCAGCCGCGCAACCGGGTCCTGGTCCAGCGGCGGGCCCGGCCCACCTCGGCCGGGTCCGCATCGACGGCGATCTGCACCTGAAGCACCTGCACCGCTCACACCACCCGTACTCGCGGGATCAGCACCGTGGGAGCCATTCGCCCTCGCAGACCGCACAGACAGCGCTGGGTTGCGCGTCCCGACCAGGATGATTCGACCGAAGCCGGACCAGCAAGCGCTTCGGGCATATTCCACCCGGCTGCCGACCGGACGGTGCATACTGCCCCCGGCCATCCCGGCGACTCGCCGGAACCGCCGGTCCCGCGGGTTCCGCAGATGCTGCGGACAGGCCCTGACATCCGATCAGTGCACACCTGCTGCAGCGTATCCGACAGCGCCCGGGAACAGCGCGGACCGGCGCACGTCGCGGAAGAACCACCCTTCCTACACCTGTCCGAGGCCGGCCGGCAGGGCGGCCGCCGCCCGCTCCGCGCACTCCTCCGCCCCGGCGAAGGAACGCTGGTGCACCCAGGCCCGCTTCAGTGCCAGATGGACGTCGGACTCCCAGGTGAAGCCCATTCCGCCGTGCACCTGCAGGCAGTCGCGGGCGCCCCGCACGGCGGCCTCGTCGGCGAGCAGCCCGGCCCCGGCGACCTCGGCCGCGGCGGCCTCGAAGGTGTCCGGACCGGTCCCGGCGGCGTCCAGCAGGACCGCCGCCGCCCGGACCGCGACGCGTGCGGGTTCGGTCCGCGCAAGCATGTCCGCGCAGAGGTGCTGCACCGCCTGGAACGCACCGATGGGACGGCCGAACTGCTCGCGCTGACCGGCGTATCCGACCGCCGTGCGCACCGTCCGGTCGGCCAGGCCGACCTGCAGCGCGGCGGTGAGCAGGGTGCCCTCGACCCAGAGCCGGACGGGGTCGGCGGCCGGCAGCTCCTCGCCGGGCGGCAGCGGGCCGGTCGGCTCCC
Source organism: Streptacidiphilus sp. EB129 (assembly GCF_041262645.1). NCBI lineage: Bacteria > Bacillati > Actinomycetota > Actinomycetes > Kitasatosporales > Streptomycetaceae > Streptacidiphilus > Streptacidiphilus sp. EB129. The sequence continues at coordinate 76,331 of NZ_JBGCCS010000023.1, read as the reverse complement.
AGAGCCGGGTGAGCGGGTCGACCGAGTGCACCTCCTCCGCGGTGACCTCGCCGGGGGCGATCCGCCGCAGCACCGCGCCGCTGCCGCGGCTGTCGCCATGCCAGCCGGTGTCGAGCACCAGCAGGGTCCGCAGCGACGGCAACTGCTCCACCAGCAGCGGCCCCCGGGGGACGACCGGCAGCCGGACCAGCGCCGCCCGGCCGCCGTCGGCCAGGCCGTGGGCGGTCGCCAGTTCGGTGCCGACCAGCGGGCCGGGGACCAGTGCCCGCCCGAGTTCCTCGAACGCCAGCACCGCCTCGGCCAGGCCCAGGCCCAGGCCGCCACTCGCTTCCGGTGCCCGCAGCGAGAACAGGCCCGCCGCCTCCAGCTCCGGCCAGATGTCCGTGCCGTCCCGGAGCTGCCCGGAACCGAACGCGCGGTCCAGCAGCTCCCGGATGCCGCGCTGCAGCGCTGTCTGATCATCCGTCAGTCGGAACTCCATCAGCCCCCGGTCCCCTTCCGCTCCTTCGGCAGCCCGAGCACCCGCTGCGCGACGATGCTCCGCTGGATCTGCGACGTCCCCGCCGCGATGGTGTAGGACAGGCCCTGCAGCCGCTGCGCGGTCCAGTCCCCCTCCGCGCCGCCGTCGGCCAGCACCAGCGACGCGGTGCCGAGCACCTCGGCGGCCAGGTCGTACAACTCCTGCCGCGCCTCGGAGAAGCGCAGCTTGAACACCGACGCCCCGGGTCCGGGGACACCCCCCGCCCGGGCCTCCGACACGTTCCACTGCACCAGCCGCCAGAGCGCGCCGAACAGCGCGGCCAGCGCGCCCAGCCGGCGCCGCAGCGCCGGGTCGGCCCAGGCGCCGTTCGCCTGCGCCAGCCGGGCCAGCTGCACCAGCGTCCGCCGGCAGCCCACCACCTCACCGGCGAAGGCGGTGCCCCGCTCGAAGGAGAGGGTCACCATGGTCACCCGCCAGCCGTCGTTCTCCGCGCCGACCCGGTTGGCCACCGGGATCCGCACCTCGTCCAGGAACAGTTCGGCGAACTCGTTGGTCCCGGCGAGGGTCCGCAGCGGCCGGACGGTCACCCCGGGGGCGTCCATCGGCATCACCAGCCAGCTGATGCCCCGGTGCCTGGGCTCGGTCGGGCCGGTGCGCACCAGCAGTTCGCACCAGTCCGCGACCTCGGCGTGCGAGGTCCAGATCTTGCTGCCGCTGACCACGTAGTCGTCCCCGTCCCGCACCGCGCGGGTGCGCAGCGCGGCCAGGTCGGACCCGGCGCCGGACTCGCTGAAGCCCTGGCACCACACCTCCGCCCCGCTCAGGATCGGCGGCAGCCAGCGGCGCCGCTGCTCTGCGGTCCCCTCGGCGGCGACGGTGGGACCGGCATGCAGCAGCCCGACGAAGTTCGCCCCGACATAGGGCGCACCGGCCCGTTCGGTCTCCTCCAGGTAGATCAGGTACTCCGCCGGGCTGGCCCCCCGCCCGCCGGCGTCCGCCGGCCAGTGCACCCCGGCGTATCCGGCGTCGTACAACCGCCGCTGCCAGCCGGTGTCGTAGGCCCGGCGTCCCGGCCAGTCACCGGGATCCGGCGTGGCCGGCAGCTCCGGCAGCGTCTTGTCCAGCCACTCCCGCAGCCCGTGCCGGAACTCCGCCTCCGCGTCCGTGTCCCTCAGCTCCACACCGACCACCTTCCTCCAGTCCGCCGTTCCGCCGACAAGCCCCGCCCCGCCCCGCCCCGGACAGCGGAGCGCGTCACCGGGTGAGTGGGAGCCCTTCGGGGCTGAGGTTCCGGTCCAGGTCAAGGCCGAGCATCCGGATCGCGTTGCCGCGCATGATCTTGTAGACCACGGTGGCCGGGAGCCCGGCGACGTGGTCCAGCGCGACCGCCCTGGTCTCCGGCCAGGTCGAGTCGACGTGCGGATAGTCGGTCTCGAAGGTGACGTTGTCGACGCCGACGGTGTCCAGGGAGGCGATCCCGTGCTTGTCCCGGAAGAAGCAGGCGAAGATCTGCCGGTAGTAGTAGCTGGACGGCGGTTCCGGGATCAGGTCGCGCACCCCGCCCCAGGCCCGGTGCTCACGCCAGACGTCGTCCGCGCGTTCCAGCGCGTAGGGGATCCAGCCCATCTGCCCCTCGCTGTAGGCCAGGGTCAGCCGGGGGAAGCGCACCAGCACACCGGAGAACAGGAAGTCCGTCATCGAGGCCATGGCGTTGTTGAAGCTCAGCGTGGCCTGCACGGCGGGCGGGGCGTCCGGCGAGGCGGCCGGCATCTGCGAGGAGGAGCCGATGTGCATGCAGACCACCGTCCCGGTGGCCTGGCACTCGGCGAAGAACGGGTCCCAGTAGCCGGAGTGGATCGACGGCAGGCCCAGGTAGGTGGGGATCTCGCTGAAGCAGACCGCGCGGACCCCGCGGGCGGCGTTGCGGCGGATCTCGGCGACCGCGAGCTCCACGTCCCACAGCGGGATCAGGCAGAGCGGGATCAGCCGGCCCCCGCTGTCCCCGCACCACTCCTCCACCATCCAGTCGTTGTAGGCGCGGACGCAGGCGAGGGCCACCTCCTTGTCCTGCGCCTCGGCGAAGGTCTGGCCGCAGAAGCGGGGGAAGGTCGGGAAGCAGAGCGAGGCCTCGACATGGTTGTTCTCCATGTCCTCGATCCGGGCCTTGGGGTCCCAGCAGCCCCGGCGCATCTCCTCGCGGGTGATCCCCTCCAGCGTCATCTCGTCGCGGTCGAAGCCCACGGCGGCGATGTTCCGCTTGTACGGGAACTTCAGGTCCTCGTAGATCCACCAGTCGGTCGGCGGCCCGTCCGGGTCCATGGTGATCTGGTACCGGCCGCCCACGTAGGCGAGCTCGCCGATGCCCGCGCGCAGCGCCTTGGGGCCCCGGTCCCGGTACTTGGCGGGCAGCCAGGTCTCGAAGAGGTGCGCCGGCTCGATCACGTGGTCGTCGACGCTGACCACCATCGGCAGGTCGGCCTGCGCTGCGCCCCCGGCCTCGGGCGGGGGCGTTGGCGCGAGGTGGTCCATGGGGTCTCCCTCCGAGGTCCGGCTGCCCGGACCCTTTACCTGACGATCCGTCAGATTCAGACTAGTGAGCCGGGAGACGAGAGGGAAGAGGAGCGATGGCCATGCACCCGAACGAGCAGTCCCCGAACCAGCCGCACCCGAACAGCCCGCGCCCGGGCACGGCGCGGTCGGACACGGCGCGGCCGGGCACGCCGCAGCCGCGCGGTTCACGCCTGGTCGAGCTGACGGTGCCCGCGCGCACCGCGGTGGTGACCTGCGAGTGCCAGAACGGCGTGCTGGGCGCGGACGCGGTGTTCCCCGCGCTGGCCGAGGCCGCGGACAAGGCCGGGCTGATCGGCAACATCCGCACCCTCACCGCCGCCGCCCGCGCCGCCGGGGTACCGGTGCTGCACTGCACCGCGCTGCGCCGCGACGACGGGCTCGGCGCCAACCGCAACGCCCGGCTCTTCGCCGCCGCGGCGAAGGCCCCGGTCGCGCTCGCGCCCGGCTCCGGGCCCGCGGCGCTGCACCCGGGCATCGGCGCGGACCCGGAGCGCGACCTGGTGCTGCCCCGGCTGCACGGCCTCGGGCCGTTCCAGGACACCGGCCTGGGCTCGGTGCTGCGCAACCTCGGCGCGCGGACCCTGGTGTGTGTGGGGGTGTCGCTGAACGTGGCCCTGCTGGAGCTGGCCTTCGGCGCGGTGGACGCCGGCTTCCAGGTGGTGCTGCCGCGCGACGCGGTGGCCGGCACCCCGCCGGGGTACGCGGACGCGGTACTGGCCCACACCCTGGCCCTGGTCGCCACCGTGACCGACACCGCCACCCTGGCCGACCGCTGGTCGGCCGTGCAGACGTCTTGAGCCGGACCCCGGTCGATCAGTAGTCTCAGGGGTATCTGACGTACCGTCAGTTATTCGGGGAGGCCATCATGAGCACCGCCGCCGATCGCGACCACCTCGCCGGTGCCAGGACCCTCTGGGAGCTGCTGGAGCGACGCGCCGCGCTGACCCCGGACGCCCCGATGCTCATCCAGCCGGCCGACGGCAACCGACCCGACGCCGACCGCCATGGCGGCGACTCGCACGGCGCCGACCGGGTGCTGACGTTCCGCCAGGTCAGGGACCGGGCCGAACGGATCGCCGCCGGACTGCGGGACCGGTACGGGGTGGGCCGGGACACCCCGGTGGCCTGGCAGCTGCCGACCCGGATCGAGACCGTGCTGGTGTCGCTGGCGCTGTCCCGGCTGGAGGCGGTGCAGACCCCCGTCATCGCCATCTACCGGGGCTCCGAGGTCGGCCAGATCCTGCGCGAGTCCGGCGCCGAACTGGTGCTCACCCCCGGGACCTGGCGCGGCTTCGACTACGTCGCCTTCGCCGAGAAGCTGGCCGCGCCACGGGTGCTGGTCGCGTACCACGAGGACGATCTGCCACAGGGCGACCCGGCCACGCTCCCGCCGCCGCCCCGTACCGACCTGGACGACGACCGGGCGCCGGTCCGCTGGGTCTACTACACCTCCGGCACCACCTCCGTCCCCAAGGGCGCGCTGCACACCGACCGCACCCTGATCGCCGGCGGCCTGGGCCTGGCCGCCGCACTGGACATGGGACCGGAGGACGTCGGCTCCATCGCCTTCCCGTACGCCCACATCGGCGGCCCCGACTACCTGGTGACCGTGCTGGCGCACGGATTCCCCACGCTGCTGGTCGAGGTGTTCGCGCTGTCGGACGCGCTGCCCGGCTACCGCAGGGCGGGGGTGACCATGGCCGGCGGCAGCACCGCGTTCTACGCCGCCTTCCTCGCCGCGCAGCGCGCCCTGCCACCCGGCGAACGGCTGCTGCCGAGCCTGCGGCTCATCTCCGGCGGCGGCGCGCCCCGACCTCCGGCCATGTACCGGGAGGTGGCCGAGGAACTGGGCTGCGTACTGGCGCACGGCTACGGGATGACCGAGGCGCCGGCCATCTGCATGGGCTCGCCGCGCGACACCCCCGAGCAACTGGCGTACACCGAGGGCCATCCGGTCCAGGGCGTCGAGGTACGGGTGGTCCGGACGGACGGGCTCCCGGCGGCGACCGGGGAGGACGGCGAGGTGCGGCTGCGCGGGCCGATGGTCTGCCGTGGGTACACCGACCCGGCGCTGACCCGGCAGTCGTTCGACCCGGACGGGTGGTTCCGCACGGGTGATCTCGGTCACGTTCGAGCGGACGGCCATGTGGTGCTCACCGGACGGCTCAAGGACATCATCATCCGCAAAGGTGAGAACATCTCGGCCAAGGAGATCGAGGATCTGATCTACCAGGACCCCCGGGTGGGTGCGGTGGCGGTGATCGGACTGCCCGACCCGGTGCGCGGCGAGCGGGTCTGCGCGGTGGTCGAACGCCGCCCCGGAACCGAACCGCCCACCCTGGCCGAAATCGCAGAACGCCTGCGTACGGGTGGTCTGATGACGCAGAAGATCCCCGAGCAGCTGGAGATCGTCGACGCGCTGCCGATCAACGAAACGCTCCGCAAGGTGCTCAAGCACGAGCTCCGCGACCGCTACGCGCAGCAGCCCTGGACCGACCCGCGCGGCTGACCTCCGCCTCCTCCGGCCCCGCTCCGCCGCCCGGGACGACCAGGGCGGCGATCACGCTCCGTGGGCCTGTCCCGACGTCGGGTGCGCAAGGTCATCGGGCGTCCATCCGCACCCCCCTGTCCGGCCACTCGACGGTCGTCCATTGGTATGAGTTTCTTTCCGTGCTCACAGGTAGGCTCAAGCTAAGCTCGCCTCCCGGAATCGTGCCCCCAGGGCTGCCACGGGGACCCCCGCTGGACGACGTCGGCAACCCGCCGGCCCGTCCCGGGCGTCTTCACCAGCGGATTCCGTCCAGCAGGTGCCCACCTGGCACCCGCAGTCGACGGCGGGAGAATCCGGAAAGGTCAGCGATGAGTCTCACAGGTACGCCCTTTTTCATTCTCACCATCGCCCTGGTTGTGCTGGCGATCGTGGGCATGGTCGTGGGGTGGAACCGGGTGCCTGGACCGACCGCCGTGCGGATAGCGGTCCGGGTCTTCATGACCGTCCTCAGCCAGGCCGTGGCCGTGCTGATGGTCCTGGTCTATGTGAACAACAGCATGGGTCCCTTCTACGACAGCTGGGGATCGCTGTTCGGGCAGAACGCCGAGGTGCAGCTGTCCGCCGGCGGCTCCTCCAGCGGCGACCAGAGCGGCGGGAGCTCCGTGAACGGGGCCTCCGCCCAGAAGCTGAGCTTCACCACCTACACCGACGACGTGCTGATCACCAAGGCGGTCGGGCCGGACTCGCACATCAAGGCCAACATGCTGGTCTGGCTGCCGCCGCAGTACAACGACCCGGCCTACGCGCACACCGACTTCCCCGTCGTCGAGCTGCTGCCCGGCACCCCCGGCGTGGCCAAGGCCTGGTTCGGCAGCATGAAGGCGCACCAGGAGATGAAGCGGCTGATGGCCGACGGCAAGGTCAAGCCGATGATCCTGGTCTCGGCCGAGATGAACATGTACGCCGGCCCCGAGGACTCCGGCTGCGCCAACCTGCCCGGCAGCTACCAGACCGCGACCTGGCTGGCCAAGGACGTGCCCGCGCTGGTGAAGCAGAACTTCCGGGCCAGCGCCGACCCGAAGCACTGGGCCATCATGGGCTACTCCTCCGGCGGCTACTGCGCGGCCAACCTGGGCGTCCAGTACCCGCAGGTCTACCACGCGATCGTGTCGATGTCCGGCTACGCGACGCCGGAGGCCCCGGTGGTGCTCAAGGACCCGCAGCTGGCCGCCGCCAACAACCCGCTGGAGCTGCTGAAGCAGGCCAGGCAGCAGCCCAACGTGGTGATCATGGCGACCGGCACGCTCACCGACGGCAGCACCGTGCCGGACGCCAAGGCCCTGGTCGGCGCCCTGCACACACCGGGCCCCAGCCAGGTGATGACCCTGGACAAGGGCGACCACCTGACGTCCACCTTCATCAAGATGCTGCCGGGCTCGCTGACCTGGATCTCGCAGCAGATCGCCGGCTGACGCGCTCAGCAGCTGAAACGCTTCTCCTCTGAACCGCTTTACCGCTGAACCGACCGGCCGGAGGACCTACTCCGGCGCTGCCCCTGGGGCCGCTTCCGTGACCGGAAGCACCGCACGGACCACCCGCTCCGCGGCGTGACCGTCGTCCCAGGGGCAGAAACGTTCCCGGAACGCGGCCCGGGCCTTCGCCGACGGCGGCGCCAGCGCCGAGCCGTCGAGCAGCGCCGCCGCCAGCTCCGCCTGGGTGCCGACCACCGGGCCCGGGGGCTGCTCCATCAGGTCGAAGTACACCCCCCGGATCCGCTGGTAGTCGTCCCAGTCCGGGGCGAAGACCACGATCGGCCGGTCCAGCACCGCGTAGTCGAACATCACCGAGGAGTAGTCGGTCACCAGGATGTCGGCGGCCAGGCACAGCTCCTCGACGCTCGGGTACTCGGACACGTCGACCACCTGCGCGGTCCCGGCCGGAGCGCCGTCCAGACCCGCCGTCAGGTCGCCCCGGTCCGCCGCGTAGAAGTAGTGGGTGCGGACCAGCACGGTGAACTCCGGGCCGAGCGCCGCGGCCAGCTCCGCCAGGTCCAGGGCCGGGACGTAGCCGGCGTGCTGCTCCCGGTGCGTCGGCGCGTAGAGCACGGTGGTGTTCCGCTCCGGGATCCCCAGCCCGGCCCGGATCCCGGCGGCCTCCTCGGCGCTGCCGTTCACCAGCCGGTCGTTGCGCGGGTAGCCGGTCTCCAGCACCTGGTAACGGCCCGGGTAGGCCCGGCCGAAGGCGGAGGTGGAGTGCGGGTTGGGCGACACCAGGTAGTCCCAGCGGGCCACATGCTCCAGCATCCGCTCGAAGTCCATGTCGTCGGCGGCCTCCGGGCGGTCCCGCAGGTCCAGGCCGAGCAGCTTCAGCGGCGTGCCGTGCTGGGTCTGCACATGCACCGAGCCGGGCCGCTTGGTCATGGTGTGCGGGAAGTTGACGTTGTTGACCAGGTACTTCGCGGTCGCCATGGCCTTCAGGTAGGCGGGCGTGTTGACCAGCACCCAGGGCACCCCCGGCGGCAGCGCGGCGGCCTGGGCCCGGGTCTCCACCACCCACACCCCCCGTACCGCGGGCGCGAGTTCGCGGGCCTTGGCGTAGATCGCGGCCGGGTTGCAGGCGTAGCCGCGGTACCAGTAGGCGGCGTACACGGCCAGGTTCCGGTCGAGCGGCAGCCGCCGGTAGGCCTCGTACAGGCCGCGACGGGCGGTGCCGCGTACGGCCCGGCGGGCCAGCGGGACCGCGCCGCCGAGCCGGCCCGGCAGCGCCCGCAGCGGGCGCAGCCGCTGGTACGCGCCCCAGGCGTCCCGCTCGACCAGCCGGTACTGCACCCCGCGCAGCCCGCCGGCGTGCCGGTAGCCGGCCGGGCGGTGCCGGCCGAAGTGGGCGGCGGTGCGGTGGAAGAACTCCCGGCGCAGCTCGGCCGGGACCAGACCGGGGGTGTCCAGGATGGTCACCGCCTGCTTGACGGTCCGGTCGAAGACCAGCCGGCGCAGCTCGGCCGGGACCTCGGGGTGCCGGTCCAGGAAGGCGAAGATCGCGTCGTACTGGGCGAAGGCGTCGACGTGGCGGGGCGAGGCGGTGGTGGTGATCGCGCCCTCGCGCTGCCGGCGGTAGAAGTAGCACTCCTGCGGCAGGAAGCTGATCGTCCGCGCGGTGAGCAGCATCGGGTAGGTGACCGAGATGTCCTCGTAGTAGCCGTGGCCGAAGCGGACCCCGAGGCCGTCCAGGAACTCCCGGCGGACCACCTTGTTCCAGGCCGAGAGGATCATCTGCAGCAGCGCCGGGCGCTGGGCCAGGGTGAAGCCGTCGGGCGCCCCGTCCATCAGCCCGCGCCAGGTGTCGGGCTCCACCGTGCCGTCCGGGTAGGCCCGGGCGAAGCCGGTGACCAGCACGTCCGGGCGGACCTCGGCGAGCCGCGCGGCCACCGCCTCGACCGCGCCGTCGGCGAGCCAGTCGTCGCTGTCGACGAACCACACGTACTCGCCGGTGGCCAGGGCCAGCCCGGCCTCGCGGGCCCCGCCGAGGCCCCGGTTCTCGGCCAGGTGCAGCACCGTCAGCCGCGGGTCGCGGGCGGCGTACTCGTCCAGGATCGCGCCGCTGGCGTCGGGGGATGCGTCGTCCACCGCGATCACCTGCAGCGCGGGGTCGGTGGCGGCGAGAACGGAGTCGAGGCAGCGCGGCAGGTACTCGGCGACCCCGTACACGGGCAGGACGACGGAGAGGGTCACGGCGGGCACTCCAGGACGGGACGAGGATGCAGGCCACGAGCCTAACGCCCGCACGTCCCCGGCTCCCGCCCTCGCTCCGTTCCGGCCGTGCGCCGGCGCGCTAGGCGGGGAGCGCCACCGGGGCGGTGGCGGAGGCCAGATCGGGGTGGATGTCGAAGAGCCGGCGCACGCCGAGCGCGGCGAAGACCCGGTGCACCTCGCCGCACTGCCCGCCGTCCTCCGGATCCGGCAGCACCAGCCGGAGCTCGCCCCGGCAGGACCGCATCAGCCGCCGGGCCGCGATCAGCACGCCCACACCGCTGGAGTCGCAGAACCTCACCGCGCCCAGGTCCAGCACCAGTCGCCGGCAGCCGTCCGCCACGGCCTGGTGCACCTGCTCGCGGACCCGGGCACCGGACACCAGGTCGATCTCTCCCACCGCATGGACCAGGGTCCAGCCCCGGTACGCCTCGCTGCTCACTGTCAGTGTTGTCACGCTGTGCCGCGATTCTCGGTCGGGGGGTGTCAGGTGGGGGGAAGTGGGACAGAAGTGGATCAGATCCGGTCACGGAGCGTCCATGACGGATCCTCAGGCTAACCGGATCCGCCGGGATATGGCAGAGCACGGCGCGCGGGAGCGCTCGCCCCGCGACGCGCGCCCGGCCACCGGGTTTCCCCAAACGGGCGTGCGCCCATCTGCGGTGGCGCTAGATTCAAAGGGACTTGACAGCTGAGGCTCCGCCGGTGGGGGTGATGCGCATGGCGACGCCCGCCCCGATCCGCTGGGACCGGCAGATCCAGCGCCGCCTGGCCGGCGGCGAGGAGTCCGCGCTCGGCGAGCTGTACGACCAGTTCGCGCCGCTGGTGCACGGGCTGGCCAACCGGGTGCTGGGCGACCCTAGGGCCGCCGAGCAGATCACCCGCGAGGTGTTCACCCATGTCTGGGAGCACCCCGAGGAGTTCGACCCGGCCCAGGGCTCGATGCGCTCCTGGATCGGCACGCTCACGCACCGCCGCGCCGTCGACCGGCTGCGCCGCGAGCAGGGCCCGGAAGGGGGCGGGCCGGACCGGGGCGAGTCACCCGCCGAGCCGTCCAGCGTCGAGGAGCAGGCACTCGCCGAGGCGACCGCCGCCCGGGTGCGGCATGTGGTCACCTCCCTGCCCCGGGCGCTGCGGGAGACCCTGGTGCTGACCTACTTCGGCGGCCGCACCTACCAGCAGGCCGCACGGGAGCTGGGGATCAGCCCGGACACCGCCAAGCACCGGATGCGGCTCGGCCTGCAGCTCCTGGCCACCGCCCTCGCCACGGAGGCCGCACCGTGACCGCGCTGCCGCTGGACCACGAGTCACTGCGCGGACTGCTCGGCGCCTGGGCACTCGACGCCTGCCCGCCCGGCGAGGCCGCGCAGCTGCAGCGGCACCTGGCCGGCTGCCGGTCCTGCGCCGACGAGGCCGCGCGGCTGCGCGACGCGGCCGGCTGGCTCTCGACGGACGAGCCGCTGGACCCGGAACCGGCGCTGCGGAACCAGGTCATCTCCCGGGCGCTGGCCGGCCGGGCGCCCAGGGTCCCGGTGCCCGACTACGCCGCCCCGTACGTCGCCGAGTCGGCCCGGCTGGACGCGCTGCTGCGCGACCTGGGCGAGCTGGACTGGCTGGAGGAGGCCGAACTGCCCTGGTACGGCGGGGCGGAGCACTGGCGTCCGGCCGAGGTGCTGTGCCATCTCGCGGCCGTGGACGGGCTGCTGGCCGCCGCGCTGGGTCTGCCCGACGCGCTGGCCACGTTGCCCGGGCCGGCCGGCCCGGGCGGGATCGACCTGATGGAGCGCACCCGGCGGCTGATCGACGCTAGCCGGAACCGCTCACCCGACGCGGTCCGGGCGTTCTGGCGGCAGCAGTCCAGGGCCCTGGTCCGGACCGCCTCGCTGGCCCAGGCGGCCGCCGACGACGGCGCGGCGGGCGGGGCCGGCCGGGCCGGTGAGGTGCTGGTGGACTACGGCGGATTCCGGATACCCGTCCGGGACGCCTTCGTCGACCGGGCCTTCGAGTGCTGGATCCACGCCGAGGACATCGCCGAGGCGGTGGGCTACCCGTACGGGCCGCCGCGCGGCGCGCACCTCCGGCAGCTGCTCGACCTGGCGTCCCGGATGCTGCCGACGGCCATGGCCGGACTGCGCGCGGCCGGGCTGGCCGCGCTGACCTCCTGGCAGGACGAGTCCTACCGCTACGGCGACCCGCGCGGTCCGAGGGTGATCAAGCTGATCATCGAGGGCCGGGGCGAGAGCGAGTGGCTGATCCCGCTCACCGCCGGCGAGACTCCGCTGCCGCCGGACACCGAGCCGGTGGCGACGGTGGCCGTCGACGGGGTGGAGTTCTGCTTCCTCTGCGCCGCGCACCGCGACCCGGACCGGCTCCCCTGCGGCATCACCGGCGACCGCGCCGCCGCCCACGACCTGCTGCACGCGGCCCGGCTGCTCTCCAGACCCTGAACCGCGCGGCCCTGACCGGCTCAGGTGAAGACGACGGTGCGGGTGCCGTTCAGCAGCACCCGGTGCTCCGCGTGCCACTTCACCGCGCGGGCCAGCGCCTGGCACTCCGCGTCCCGGCCCAGCGCGACCAGCTGCGCGGGGGTCACGTCATGGCTCACCCGGACCACCTCCTGCTCGATGATCGGGCCCTCGTCCAGCTGGGCCGTCACATAGTGCGCGGTGGCACCGATCAGCTTCACGCCCCGGGCGTGCGCCTGGTGGTAGGGCTTGGCGCCCTTGAAGCTCGGCAGGAAGGAGTGGTGGATGTTGATCGCCCGCCCGGCCAGTGCCTTGCACAGGTCGTCGGAGAGCACCTGCATGTAGCGGGCCAGCACCACCAGGTCCACCCGCTCGCGGTCGACCAGTTCCAGCAGCGCCTGCTCGGCCTCGGCCTTGGTGTCCGGGGTGACCGGGAGGTGGTGGAACGGGATCCCGTACGACTCGGCCAGCGGCTGGAAGTCGGTGTGGTTGGAGACCACGCCGACCACGTCCACCGGCAGCGCCCCGCTGCGGGCCCGGAACAGCAGGTCGTTGAGGCAGTGACCGAAGCGGCTCACCAGCAGCAGCACCCGGCAGCGCTCGGCGGAGGGGTGCAGCTGCCAGTCCATCCGGAAGGCGTCCCCGGTCGCGGCGAAGCTGGCCCGCAGCTTGTCCAGGGTGACCGGCTCCTCGGCGGTGAAGTGCACCCGCATGAAGAACAGCCCGCTGTCGGCGTCGCCGAACTGCTGGCTGTCCAGGATGTTGCAGCCGGTCAGGAAGAGGTAGCTGGACACCGCGTGGACGATGCCCTGCTTGTCCGGGCAGGACAGGGTCAGTACGTACTGGCCGGTTCCGGGCTGCTGCTGTGCCACCGGGGGACGTCCTCTCGTGCGAACCGCTGAGGGGACAGCCTGCCACAGCCCCGCGACCGTGCGTCGCCGCGTCTCACCCTGCGGCGGTCCGGCGCGGCAGCGGGGTCGGCCTGTGACGGTCGGCCCGTGCCGGTCAGCCCGTGGCGGTCAGGATGCGCAGCACCTCGAGCGAGCGCGGCGGGGTGTCCGGGTCCTCGCCGTCGTTCAGCGCCAGCCGTATGTGCGCGTCGCGGCAGGCGCGGACCGCCTCCGGCCAGGCGTGGTGCCGCAGGTAGGCGTCGCTCGGCGCGTCCGGGCCGACCTGGTGCAGGATCCGCAGCACCCGCAGCACCGCGGTGTCGACCAGCGCGGCCTCGGCCGAGTCGCGGAGCACCGAGCCGACGTACTTCTCCGCCGACCAGCGGTCCAGCCAGGTGTCCTCGACCAGGCGGTAGACGGCGTCGGTCACGTCGCCGTAGCCCTCGCGGCCGACCGCCCAGTACTCCTGCTGGAACGCGGGGTCGCCGAGCATGTGCAGGGCTGAGCGGACCCGGGCCCGCCAGCGCCACCAGGGAATGTCAGTGAGCGGCATAGCGCCCATGGTGCTGGAGCGGGTACCGGTTCGAGAAGACTTTTGCGAACCCGACTGCTTCTGAGCTTCCTGCGGTGAACCCTGCATGAAGCCGATCCTACGTTCTACGCGGATTGCCCCTCCCACAGGCCTCCGCACTCACTTTCCGCACCTTCTGTTCCCGCTCCGTTAGCTGTTTCTTCCGGTTCCGGCTGCCTCGCGGTGCGCCACCCGGTCGAGGCTGGCTGTCGAGGACGCACACAGCCATGGGAACCAAGGGGAGGGGTACCAGAGCCATGAGGTCCACCAGGAAGTCCGGCAGAATTGCCGCCGTCGCCGCGAGCGCCGCGCTGCTCGCCGCGTCGGTGTCCGGCTGCGGTGGCAGTGCCACCGCCGACGACAATGGCCCGATCAAGGTCATGACCTGGGCTCCGCAGGGCGGATCCGCGGGCAGCGAGGCCGGTATGCCGGCCCTGGCCGAGGCCATCGCGAAGCAGGTCGACGCCACCGGCGGACTCCAGGGCCACCAGCTCCAGGTGATCACCTGCGACGAGCACAACACCGTCGAGGGCGCCATCACCTGCGCCAGCCAGGCCGTCGCGCAGCACGTGGTCGCCGTCGTCGGCTCCTACAGCCAGTTCGCCGGGGACGCGCTGCCCTCGCTGGAGGCGGCCCAGATCCCGTACATCGGCGGCTACGGGCTGAGCCCGGAGGAGTTCACCTCCCCCTACTCCTACCCGGTCAACGGCGGCTTCCAGACCCTGCTGGCCGGCAACGGGAAGCAGATGCTCGACTCCGGCTGCACCCGGGTCGCGGTGATCCGCCCGCAGAGCATCGTCGGCGACAACATGGCCGGCTACCTGGAGGCCGGACTGCTCGGCAAGCAGCATGTGGACGTGGTGGACCTGCCGGTCACGCCCGGCCTGACCAGCTACGCCCCGCAGGCGCAGCAGGCCCTGGGCTCCGACGGCGACCACAACTGCGTGACCACGGCCCTGGACTCGGCCTCCACGCAGACCTTCTACGACGACTACCGCAGGCTGAACCCGGTGCGGACCCAGCTGTCCTCGATCATCGGCAGCTTCCAGCAGTCGCTGGTCGACTCCACCGGAGGCGACTCCGGGCCGCTGCACGACACCATCGCCACCGGCTGGTACCCCGCGGACTCCAGCCCGCTCTGGAAGGACCTGCACAGCACGATCCAGCAGTACGCCTTCACAGACAACCGGATCAGCACCACCGACCCCGGCGTGGAGACCACCTGGATCGCCTACCTGGTGCTCCGCAAGGCGGTCGCGCAGATCAACGGACCGGTCACGGCGGGCTCGCTGCGCTCCGCGCTGGAGAACAGCACCGGCATCGACACCGGCGGCCTGACCCCGCCGCTGGCCTGGCAGGAGTCCAACCTGCTGCCGCTGATCAGCGCCCCCCGCCTGGTCGACACCCAGGTGTCCTTCCAGCGCGTCCACAAGGGCATCCTCACCGACGTGGGCTGGGGCCTGGTCGACGTCCGCTCGATCCTGCTGCACTGATCGATCCTGCTGCACCGACGCCGGACGGGCCGCCGGCCGCGGGGCCGCGCTTCGGCGGCCCCGGTGCCGCCGGCTAGAGCTGGCCGGCGGAGCGCTTGGGGAGGCCGTCGGCCGCGGCGACCGCGTTCCACAGCCGGGAGGCCTTCGCCTTCGCGGCGCTGGCCTCGCCGCTGGCGGCGTCGCCGGCCTTCTTCTCGCCGCCGCTCTGCGGCTTGTGCTTCTGGCCGCAGCTGCCCTTGGACGCGGCGGCCCAGGCCGCGTAGTGGGTGTCGGCGGCGGCCGACGCGGTCCAGCCCGCCTGCAGCGCCGAGACCAGCTCCGCGCCGCTGCTCACCTGGTCCGTCTGCAGCCCGCCCAGCTCGGTGATCAGCTGCTGGCGGGTGGTGGCCGCGGCGGTGAGGTTCTGCTGCGCCTGGTCCAGGTTCTGGCAGTGCTCGATGTCGGAGACCGCGCCGATCACCGCGCCACGGCTGTTGGAGGCGGTGGCCAGCAGGCTGGACAGGGCCTGCGCCTCCGAGGAGGCCCCGCCGGAGGACGCCGAGGGGTTGGCCGCGCTCGCCGAGGACTGCGCCCCGGCGCTGCCGGTGGAGTGCGCCGCGGCGGGCGCGGCGCTGCCGCCGCCGCTGAGGGCGGCGGCCATGCCGATGCCGAGCACGACGCAGCCGCCGACCACCGCGAGCGCGATGGCGCGCGGGCTGAACCGGCGGGACCGGCCCTGCTCCGGGTAGTCGTACTCCGGCTCCGGCTGGTACCCGCCGCCGGGCGGGTACCCGTAGCCCTGGGGCTGGGGCTGCTGGAACTGGGTCTGGCCGTACTGACCCTGCTGCGCCTGGCCGTACGCCGGCTGTCCCGGCTGCGGCGCCCCGAAACCCTGCGGGGGCGGGGCCTGGTAGCCGCCGCCGAATCCCGGCTGCTGCATCGGCTGGGTGAGGGCCTGCGTGGGCGGCTGCTGTCCGGGCGGCTGCTGCGGCCCCGGGGCCGCCGGGAACGGCGGCAGGAACTGCGTCGACGCCTCCGGCGCGCCCTGCGGCGGCATCGCCTGGGTCGCCGGCGCGTTGCCGTAGTACTCGGGCTGCCCGCCCACGACTGGCGGTTCGGGTCTGAAGAGGTCCTCAGGGGTCAACTCATCAGAGCTGGGGCGGCGATGGTTCAACGTGATTCCTCACTTCGCCCGGCGGGCCGGCGGCCCTGCCCCCACACGATGTGGGACCACTTGCCGGAGACACTTGTCGACTCGACCGACCACGCTACCCGTTCACCCGCGCGGGTGGCCATGTGCACGCCCCATTGACAGCTGCCGGCCGGAGCCGGTGCAGGCCGTCCCCGGCTGACCCGCCAGACCGGCCTGCCGGGGCCGGGCTCAGGCGGCCACCTCGGCCAGGGTCCGGGCCTGGAACTCCCGTACCGCACGCTGGTCCCGGTACGGCTCCAGCCGCCGGCGGAAGTCGTCGAGGTACTCCGCGCCGCGCGCCGAGCGCAGGCCCGACATCAGGTCCACCGCGCGCAGACCCGTCTCGCACGCCTGCTCCAGGTCCCGCAGCTGGAGTTGAGCCGTCGCCAGCAGCACGAGATCCACCGCGCGCCGGCGCACCCGCGTCTCCGGGTGCCCGCGCAGCGCCTCCTCGGCGCGCCGCGCGCCCTGCCGGGGCTGGTCCAGGTCCCGGTGGCAGTGCGCGAGTTCGTCCGCCAGGTAGGCGCCGTCGAAGTGGCTGATCCAGTCCGGGTCCTCGTCCGGGCGGCTGTGCTCCATCGACTCCACCGCCCGGCCCGCCACCACCTCGCAGGACCGCGCGTCGCCCAGCAGCGCGTGGCCCCGGGCCTCGGCGACGTAGAACATCGCCATCGCGGTGGGCGTGGCCGTGGCCCGGGCGCCCTCCTGGGCGGCGCGGGCCAGTTGGGCGATCTCCCGGGGGTTGCCCAGCGCCGCCGCGAGATGGCTCATCGAGGACGCCAGCACATAGCCCCCGTAGGCGCGGTCCCCGGCGGCCTGAGCCAGCCTCAGCGCCTGGATGTAGTACCGCTGGGCCAGTCCCGGCTGGCCCGTGTCGATGGCCATGTACCCGGCCAGCTCGGTCAGTCGGGCC
The DNA here is from genome assembly GCF_041262645.1 of Streptacidiphilus sp. EB129. NCBI lineage: Bacteria > Bacillati > Actinomycetota > Actinomycetes > Kitasatosporales > Streptomycetaceae > Streptacidiphilus > Streptacidiphilus sp. EB129. The sequence goes on along the minus strand of NZ_JBGCCS010000023.1, from coordinate 59,539 downwards.
ACCGCCGCGAACAGCGCGCGGCCGGTGTCCTCGCGGTAGGAGCCGGCCAGCAGGCCGGAGACCACGCTGTTGAGGTAGTGCACGACCACCGGGCGGACGTGTCCGCTGCCGAACCGGTGGTCGAGGTCCACCAGCATCTGCGTGGTGGCCCGGACCGCCTCGACGTCCGCCTGACCCACCCGCGGCCCGCCGTTGCGGGCCACCTGCTGGTCCGGGCCGCTGATCAGCCAGTCGCGGCTGGGTTCCACCAGGGCGGAGGCGGCGACCGAGGCCCCGGTCAGGAAGTCCCGTCGGCCGACGTCGCTGCGCCACAACTCGCAGGCCTGCTCGACCGCTCCGGACAGGGTCGCCGAGAAGTGCAGGCCGACGCTGGAGGAGAGGTTCTTGCCGTCCGCCATGCCGATCTCCTCGACGCTGACGGACCGTCCGAGCTTGCGGCCGATGGCCTCGGCGATGACGGCCGGCGCCTGCCCGCGCGGCTGCTGGCCGCGCAGCCAGCGGGCCACCGAGGTCTTGTCGTAGCGCAGGTCGAGGGCGTGCTCGGCGCCGCAGAGGTTCACCCGGCGCGCCAGCCCGGCGTTGGAGCAGCCGGCCTCCTGGATCAGCGACTGGAGCCGCTCGTTGGGCTGTCGTGCGACCAGTGGTCTGGCGGCCATGAACGTGCCTCCCCCTCGTGCCCTACAGGCGTGGTGGTCACTCCGACAGGTCCACAGCATTCCCCGCGCGGCGGGCAATGAAGCGTGCAGGCCAGGGTAGCGAGCTGTCTCCGCAGGGTGATACCCGTTGTACCGGGGGTGACCACATGTGCGCCCCGTCCGTGCACCGACGCGCCCCCGTGTCGGCCACCCGGCGATCACTTTCGTGGCGTCGCCCGTAACCCGCTCCGTCCCCGCCAGTTGTGCAGGTCGTGGAAGACACCCTGGGAGCCACTCGGCAGACTTCCGTCCCGACGGACGGTACCCGCGACCCGCTGATCGACGCAGCGGTCCGCTACGCGGAGGAACGCCACTGGGAGGTGGCCGCCGGCAGCTGGCTGATCGAGGACGAGGGCCCGCCGCGCTGTTCCTGCGGCGAACCGCTCTGCCCCGCGCCGGGCGCGCACCCGGTCACCCGCGACTGGGCCCGCAAGGCCAGCGCCGGCCCCGGCGTGGTGCGCCGCTGGTGGAGCGAGAACCCGCTGGCCTCGATCCTGCTGCCGACCGGGCGCGCGTTCGACGCGATCGACGTCCCCGAGATCGCCGGCTGCCTGGCGCTGGCTCGGATGGAGCGGATGGGCCTGCAGCTCGGCCCGGTGCTGGCGGTCCCCGGCGGCGGATCGGCCGGCGGCAGCGTCGGCCAGGGCCGCCGGCTGGTCTTCCTGGTGCTGCCGGGCTCGCTGCCCAAGCTGCCGGAGCTGCTGCGGCGGCTCGGCTGGGGCCCCGGCCGGCTCGACCTGGTCGGCCACGGCGAGGGCGACTGGATCGTCGCGCCGCCCACCCGGATCGGCGGCTACGGCTACGCCCAGTGGGCCCGCGAACCCACCACGATGAACCGCTGGCTCCCCGAGGCGACCGAGCTGATCAACCCCATCGCCTACGCCTGCGGCCGCGAGGCGCCGCTGCCGATGCAGATGCAGTAGCTGTCGCCGCCGGTAGGCGTCGCCGTCCCCCGTACTGCTGTGCCCCGGCTCCTCCCCTCGGAGCCGGGGCACAGTGCTGTCGCGAGTACGGAGAGTAAGGATACCCACCCTGGAGAGTGGAAAAGCCCCACGTTCGAGTGACAGCGCTCAAGGATTGCCGGGAGCTGCCGAGGGGAGAAATCCGGTCGTAAGGGTCGGCGGCACGAAGGGAGCGGCGGCAGGACAGCTGGGGGCAGGGGGACGGGCCCGGAGGGGAAGCCGGGCGGGGGGACACAGGGGCGGGACGGTGGGGGAAGCGGAGGGTCTCGGCGCTCGGGGAAAAGAGCCGAGGCCCTCCTCGCTTCACCGGCCGCCGGCTCCGTCGCCGGGCGGGCGCCGGCTGGGCGCGGACCAGGCGTGGGCCGGCCGCCGGCTAGGCGCGGGCGACGAACACGTGGGCGGCGATCTCCTTGTCCAGTTCGGCGGCCTCGCCGCCGCTGCTCACCAGGACCCCGCCGGGCGCCTCGGTGACACTGACCACCGCGCCCGGCTGCACCCCGGCCCGGCGCAGCGTGTACATCAGCTGGGCGTCCGTCTGGATCGGCTCGCCGATCCGGCGGATCACCACGCTCTTGCCCTCGGCACCCGGCGCCAGCATGTCCAGGGTGACCAGCGTCTCCGCGTCCGCCCCGTCCACCGGGGTCTCCCCGAGCTCCTCCAGGCCGGGGATCGGGTTCCCGTACGGGGACTGGGTGGGGTGCCGCAGCAGCTCCAGCACGCGGCGCTCCACGGCCTCGCTCATCACGTGCTCCCAGCGGCACGCCTCGGCGTGCACCTGCTCCCACTCCAGGCCGATGACGTCGACCAGCAGGCACTCGGCGATGCGGTGCTTGCGCATCACCCGGGTGGCCAGCTTCCGCCCGCCCTCGGTGAGTTCCAGATGGCGGTCGTCGGCCACCTGGACCAGGCCGTCCCGCTCCATTCGGGCCACGGTCTGGCTGACCGTCGGTCCGCTCTGCTCCAGGCGCTCCGCGATCCGGGCGCGCATGGGGACGACACCCTCCTCCTCCAGCTCGAAGATGGTGCGGAGATACATCTCAGTCGTGTCGATCAGATGCCCTGACATCGGCCGCGGGCTCCGTTCCTCGTGGGCTGTCGTTGTCGCAGTCCCAATTCTTGCGCATCGCGCCGACAAACCGGCCAGACCGGCCAGACCGACCGGAGGGACGGTTGACAGAGCTCCGTCGAAGGCTCCACGGTGCCTCGGACGGACCTCCTCGACGAAAGCGGGCGCAGCGAACGATGAGTGATCTTGCCGGACGGTACTTCGACGCAGCGATCTCCCTGTTGCAGAAGGTCCGCGACGAGGAGGCCGAGGGCGTGGAACGGGCGGCCGAGGCGCTCGCGCGAACGGTGCGCGACGGCGGCCGGATCTTCACCTTCGGCGCCGGGCACTCCTCGCTCGCGGCCCAGGACGTGGTCTACCGGGCCGGCGGGCTGGTGCTGATGAACCTGCTGGCGGTGCCCGGGGTGACCGGTGTGGACGTGGTCCCCGCGCACCTGGGCAGCTCGCTGGAACGGGTTTCCGGGCTGGCCACCGCGACGCTGGACGCCAGTCCCGCGCGCAGCGGCGACCTGCTCTTCGTGATCTCGCTGTCGGGCCGGCAGACCATGCCGGTGGAACTGGCGATGCACGCCCGCGAGCGCGGGCTGACGGTGGTCGGCCTCACCTCGCTGGCCTACCCGGCGGCGGTGTCCTCGCGGCACCCGTCCGGGACCTACCTGAAGGACCAGTGCGACATCGTGCTGGACAACAAGATCGCGGTCGGCGACGGCGAGCTGACCACCGACGGCGCGGACACCACCTTCGGACCGGTGTCCAGCATCACCACGATCGCGCTGATGCAGGCCGTCGTCGCCACCGCCGTGGGCAAGCTGGCCGCCCAGGGGCTCACCCCGCCGCTGTTCCGCTCCGGCAACGTCGACGGCGGCATGGACTGGAACGCCAAGCTGATGGCCGACCACCGGGACCGGATCTTCTACGCCTTCTGAAGCGCCTGCTTGCGGGCCTCCGCCAGATCCACGGCGGAGGCCACCCGGGCGGCGATGTCCTCGGCGTAGGCGATGTCGGCCCGGTCGAAGCGCTGCCGCCCGGAGCCGCGCAGGAAGCTGATCACACCGACCGTACGGCCCCGGCTGCGCAGCGCCGTACAGAGCCCGTGCACCGTCCCGGCGGGCCAGTGCCGCAGCTCGGCCCAGCCGACCGGGCCGCGCGCCGCGCCGACCGGACCGGCCTGGCCCACCGGTACGACCTGGCTGACCTCGGCGGACACCGTCACCGTCCCGGCCCGCTCCAGCGCCCGCACGGCAGGGTGGACCTCGCCGTAGCGGGCCGGGATGCCGGTCGGCTCCAGCGCCGGCTCCCGGCCCAGCGCGCCGATCGGGGACACCGCCGCACGCACCAGGCCGCCGGGCGCGGCCGAATCGGGCGGGGCCAGCACGTCCAGCAGCGCGTGGTCGGCGAAGCCGGCCAGGACGAAGTCCAGGTACCCGACCGCCCCCTCCATCGGGTCCTCACACTCGGCCGCCGCCTGCCCGGCACGGCGCAGCTGGGTGGCCCGGAACCGCAGCACCGTGCCCTCCTGCTCGGCCTGCTCGTGCGCGGTGACGTCCTCGAAGAACCAGGCCACGCCCAGCGGCACCGGCTCCTCGCCGAGCGGCGAGCCGAGCCGGACGAACTCGCTGCGCCAGCAGCGCCGCCGGCCCGGGTCGGAGCGCAGCGCCGCCCACAGCTTGACCCCGCTCAGCGGTCTGCCGGTGGCCAGTACGTGCTGCAGGGCGGCCTCCAGCTCCTGCACGCCGTCGCCCAGCACCTCCCCCAGCGGGTGGCCCAGCAGCGCGCCGCGCTCGCAGTCCAGCCGACGGGCGGCCGAGTCGCCCACGGCGGCCGGGCGCAGATCCGCGTCGACCAGCACCACGCCGGTGGGGGCCTCGTCCATCAGCGCCTCGGCCAGGCCCAGCGAGCGCTCCAGCTCCACCTGCGCGCCGGCCTCGGAGAAGGCGAAGTACAGGCCCAGCGACCGTCCGTCGGCGGCCTGGACCCGGTGCACCTGCGCCCGTACCAGCACCCGTCGCCCGTCCCGGGTGACCAGGGCGAACTCGTGCACCCGCGGTACCGCGCCCTCGCCGGACAGCAACTGCCCCCGGACCGCGTCGACATCGCCGGTGCGCAGCGCCCAGCCCTCCAGGCCGGTCCGCCCGACCGCCTCGTCGGCGGTCCAGCCGAGCATCCGGACGGCCTCGCGGTTCCAGTGCGTGATCACCCCGTCGCGGTCCATCGCGGCGAGACCGACCTCCATGCCGTCCAGCAGGGCGGACAGCAGGCGCGCGTCCGCGTCCGTGCCGCTCGTCGATGCGTCGACGTTCACGTGGAGACACCTCCCCGCTGCTTCCGATCCGGGCGCGGTCCGTTGGGGCTTCACCGAAGCTCGCCCGCCATTCAACTCGCCCGACCCGCCGTGTACACCCGTTTCCACCAAATGTCCCCCGACCGTGCGGATCTGGAGTAGAAGGGGCCCGCCACCGCCCGCGTCCGCGCTATCCCCGCCGCCGCGCCCGGGGGCACGAATCCGAGGGGTAATCCACCCCGGAAATCCCGGCGGTAAATCCGTTGCACCGGTCCGCGGGGCCTGCCTACAGTGACGGCACACCGAAAGGAGGTGATCCAGAGTTGAGTACTTCTGGGACCCGTGAGGTGGCTGCTTCCTAGCAGCCCGACCCGCTGAGCGTGTCGAGCGGCGGGGCAATCCACAGCAGTCACCCAGTCCCCGGGCTCGCCGGCCGTCCTCCGGCGCCCGTCCACACGGACGGGAGCAGGCCCGGGGGCTGTCCTCCTCTTCTCTGTTCTGATCTGTTCCGAAGTGGCCAGTCCGTTCCGAAGTGGCCAATCCTTCGTGCCCACCGCATCGCACCCTTGGCTCCACGGCCCCGCCGACGTCACACTGACATGCAGCAGTGCTGGGCGACACAAGGGGGAGCCGATGGTTCGTCAATATCCGCCGGGGCACCGGGAGAGAGAACTTCTCCCCGAGCCCTTCTGGGCTGCGGACCGGGCCTCCCTCGACGGCCAGGGCCAGTCGATCCGCTGGTACGTCGGCCAGATCACCATGCTGCTGATCGCGGCGGCCGTGGGCATCCCCAACATCCACGCCAAGGGCCTGAACCTGTCCCCGGTGCTGTCGCTGCTGGCCTTCGTCGGCGCCTGGTACTTCTGGGACCGGCTGCGCGCCGAACGGCCCCAGGCGCGCTGGTACGAGGGCCGGGCGGCGGCCGAGTCGGTCAAGACCCTGGCCTGGAAGTACGTGGTCCGGGCCCGCCCGTTCGCGGGCGAGGCGGAGTCGGCGAGCGCCGACGAGGCCTACACCTCGCAGATGGCGGAGGTGTTCCAGGCCTTCCGGGACAGCCCGGTGATCCCGTCCGGCAGCAAGCCGGAGATCACCAGGGAGATGCGCCGGCTCCGGGCCGCGCCGCTGGCCGTGCGCCGCGACCTGTACCTCCAGGACCGGGTCAGGGCCCAGCGGACCTGGTACCAGACCCGCGCCGACGCCTGCGACAACGAGACCGCCAAATGGCAGCTGATCGCGGTCGCCTCGATCATCGTCGGCATCGGCTTCGCGCTGCTGCAGATCTTCGACGTCTTCTCGCTGCACTTCCTCGGCCTGTTCACCACCATGGCCGCCTCGGTGACCGCGTGGACCCAGCTCAAGCAGTTCGGCCCGCTCGCCTCGGCGTACCGCCTGGCCGGAACCGAACTCGACATGATCGAGGTGCAGTTGGGGCGCCTCGACCCCAATCTCCCCAATGCGGAGGAGAGCTGGTCGCGGCTCTCGCGGGACGCCGAGGACGCGGTCTCGCGCGAGCACACCATCTGGCGGGCCCGCCGGGACCGCCGGGTCTGAGCCCGTCAGGGGCATGCACTCCGAACTTCCGATGCCGGTCTTTCCGAGAGTCGCAGCAAGGGAACGGGGACGCATTGACGGCGCGAGTGGTGAAGGCCTCCGACGGCCGGTCGATCGCGGTGGAGACCGTGGGCGACCCCTACGGCAGGCCGGTCTTCCTGCTGCACGGAACACCCGGCAGCAGGCTCGGTCAGGCTCCGCGCGGGTCGGTGCTGCACCGGCTGGGCATCCACCTGATCACCTTCGACCGGCCCGGCTACGGCGGCTCCGACCGCCGTCCGGGGCGGCGGGTCGCCGACGCGGCGGCCGACGTGGCCGCCGTCGCGGCCGAACTGGGGCTGACCCGCTACGGCGTGGTCGGCCGGTCCGGGGGCGCCCCGCACGCGCTGGCCTGCGCGGCGCTGCTGCCGGACCAGGTCAGCCGGGCTGCCGCGCTGATCAGTCTGGCCCCCAGGGACGCGCCCGGGCTGGACTGGTACGACGGCATGGCCGGCTCCAACGTCCGGGTCTACGACACCCCGCAGGAGGGCCGGACCCGCATCGCGGCCAGCCTGAAGCTGCGCTTCCGCGACGTCAGGACCGACCCGTACCGGCTGATCACGGACCTGCGGCCGGAGCTCACCCCGGCCGACCGCAGGACCGTCGCCGAACCCGCGGTACGCCGGATGCTGGAGCTGAACTTCAGCGAGGCGCTGCGGCACGACGCCGGGGGCTGGATCGACGACGCGCTGGCGTTCACCACCCGCTGGGGCTTCGACCTGGGCGACATCCGGGCGCCGGTGCTGCTCTGGCACGGCCAGGACGACCCGTTCGCGCCGGTGGCGCACTCGCACTGGCTGGCCGAGCGGATCCCCAACGCGCTGCTGTGGGAGCAGCCGGGCGCAGCGCACTTCGCGGTGCTGCGGATCCTGCCCACGGTCCTGCGCTGGGCCGCCCGCTGAGGCACCGCGCACGGCGGCGCCCCGGCATGCGGCAGGGCACGGTCGGGGGGCGGAGCCCGGCGCACGGCAGGGCACATGCAGGGGAAGCCCCCGGCATGTGCCCTGCCGCGTGCGGTAGACCGGACGGGTTGCCGCCGCAGGCCGCGGCGACCGGCGGCGGCAGCCGGACCGCTACACCGGCTGCAGTTCCAGGTCGCGGTTGATCCGCTGCCAGCCTCGGCAGCTCTTGGTGACCGGATGCTCCTCACCCAGCTGGCGGACCATCTCGACCAGGGCCGAGGCCCGCAGTTCCTGGGCCACCTCGCGCTGTCCGCCCTCGCGCAGGGTGCAGGCCAGGTTGGCGGTGGCGACCACGGTGTCCGGGTGCTGGGCGCCGTAGCGCTCGGTGAGCACCGAGATCGCGGTGCGCAGCAGCGACTCCGAGCGCTCGGTGTCCCCGGCGTCCCCCAGCGCGTTGGCCAGGTTCACCATGGTGTTGAGGACGTACGGATGCCGGGCGCCGACGACCTCCTTCATCAGCGCCAGGGTGTGCTCGCCCAGCGCCACCGCCTCCGGCACCGCCTCGCTGCCGCGCAGGTAGATGGCGAGGTTGTTGGCGCAGGCCAGGGTGAACGGGTGACGCGGGCCGAGTGAGTCCAGGTAGCCCTGGTAGACCTCCTGGGCGCCGTCCCTGGCGGCCTCCTTGTCGCCGGAGGCGCTGTAGTCGGCGGCCAGGTTGAGCGCACAGGCCAGCGCGTCGGGGAAGTTCTCGCCGTAGCGCTCCAGGTAGCGCTCGTAGGTCTCCTTGGTGAGCTGCCGGGCCTCGCCCTGGTGGCCGGCCTTGCGCAGGGCGACCGCGAGGCTCTTGGCGTAGCGCAGTGTCGGCAGGTCCATCACCGGCACGGCGGTGTACTCCACCTGGAACTCCCGCAGCAGTTCCACCGAGCCGTTGAAGTCGCCCAGCGAGCGCAGGTCCTCGGCCAGCGCCGCCTTGGTGGTGAGCGTGTACGGGTGGCGCGGGCCGAGGACCGCGATACGCCGGTCCAGGGTCTCCCGGTCCAGGTCCCTGGCGCGCTCGTAGCGGCCGGTGAAGCGGTAGTCGATGGCCAGGTTGTGCGCGATGGCCATGGTCCGCGGGTGGTCCGCGCCGAACAGCTCCTCGAACTTGCGGTAGGTGTCCCGGTCCAGGTCCAGCGCCTCCTGGAAGCGTCCCAGCGCGCGCAGGTCGGCGCCCAGGCTGCCCGCCGTCATCAGCGTGTACGGGTGGTCCGGGGTGTGCACCTCCTGCTGACGCTCCAGGGTGTCCTGGTCGTAGGCCAGCGCCTCCTCGAACCGCCCCTGCGTACGCAGCACGTTGGCCAGCTGGAAGCGCAGCAGCAGGGTCTGCCGGTCGCGCTCGCCGAGCTTGGTGATCCAGGTGTCGTGGAGCCGGCGGCCGAGCTCCTCGCCGGCTGCCAGCTCACCGCGCTTCCACAGGTAGCGGACCCGGTCGATGAGCAGCTGCCGGGTGTCGGGCTCGTCGCACTCCTCGGCCCTGGACGGGCCCAGGTGCGGCCAGATCCGTTCGAACGGGGGCCAGTTCTCCGGGTCGTCCATGTCGTCGACCAGCGGACGGGCCCCGACCAGGATGCGGTGCACCTCGTGCATCGCGGTCTCCTGCTGCTGCGGGTTCAGCTCGGAGCGGATCACCGCCTGCACCATCCGGTGCACCTGGAAGCTGTTGCTGCCGGCGTCGACCTTGGCCAGACCGTAGCGGCCGATGGCCTGGATGACCTTGCCCAGCATGAACTTGTCCTGCAGGTCCGGGTCGTACTCCACCAGCGTTCTGATCATCTGGTCGCTGTAGAACAGGCTCATCGAGATCGGGTCGGCGGAGAAGAACGCGCACAGCTGGAGCAGCCGGGCGGCCGCCGGGGACGTCTCGCGCAGCCGCCGGATCGAGACGTTCCAGGTGGCGCCGAAGACCTGCGGGTACTCGTCGACCTGGGTGACCGCCAGTGCCTGCGGGGCGGCCCGCTGCAGTTCGGCGACGTAGGCGGCGACCGGGGTGCCGGTGGTCTCCAGCCAGGCGGCGGCGATCTCGACGGCCAGCGGCAGGTCGCCGACGGCCTCGGCGACCCGGTCGGCGTCCTGCCGACTGAGGCCCTGGGCCCGGCGGCACAGGTGCTCGATGCTCTCGCCGCGGGTGAAGACGTCCACTTCGAGCGGCTCGGCCTGGGCCGACCAGGCCGGGTTCCGGGAGGTCACCAGGACGTGCCCGGGACCGCCGGGGAAGTAGCGGGCGATGGTGGTCGGGTCGTCGGCGTTGTCGAAGACCAGCAGCCAGCGGTCCACCTTGCTGCCCATCCGCAGCGCCTCCCTGGCTGCCTCGGCGGCCTCGGCGACGTTGTCGCCGACCTGCAGCTCCAGCCGGCGGGCCAGCTCGGCCAGGGACAGCGCGACCTGGTCCGGCTGCTCGGCCTCGATCCACCAGACCATGTCGTAGTCGGCCATGAAGCGGTGCGCGTACTCCAGCGCGACCTGGGTCTTGCCGACGCCGCCGAGCCCGTACAGGGTCTGCGGGGTGGGCAGCACCACGGTGGCCGAGGTGCCGCCGCGCAGCTGGTCGCGCAGCCGCTCCAGCACCCCGGCGCGGCCGGTGAAGGCGGGGTTGCGCAGCCGCACGTTCCAGATCGCCGGACGGGTCGCCGGGAACCGGGGGCCCTCGCCGGGCACCAGCTGCGGCAGCGGGTCGGTCCGGCCCAGCGCCCGCAGCAGCGCGGCCGCGGCCTGCTGCTCCTCCAGCCGGACCAGGTCCACCGAGTTGCGGTTGCTGAACGGCGCGGTGAGCCGGACGTCGCCGACCCGTACCGGGATCAGCTCGCGGCGGCTGCCGACCGGGTCGGATCCGAGGATCGAGTTCCACACGGTCTGTGCCTGCGGGGACCGCACGTACGCCGGCGACAGCAACGCGACGGTACGGGCGGCGGAGTCCAGGCCCTGCTCCGCCTCGGTGCGCGGGTCGGCGCCGACCTCGCGGGGGACCACCCTGATCCCGGCCCGGGTCAGCACCGCCTCGACCCAGTCCGCCCACATCCGGTCCTCCGGCGCGAAGGACAGGAACAGGTCGGCCGGGACGGTGGGCCGGCGCCGGGTGAAGGAGTCCAGGCAGCGCAGCCGGATGTCCTCCGGGATCGGCGGCAGGCTGCTCACCCGGTCCTTGGTGATCGCCGCGGTCAGCCGCTCGCAGGCGGCCAGCATGGAGGTGGGTGACCCGGGCTCGTCGCCGAAGGTCGCCAGGATCTCCTCATAGGCGTAGAACGGCCGATAGGGGATCTCCACCGAGCCCCAGTACTGGGCCAGCGGTCCGTCCTCCAGGCCGGCCGGCAGCCCGCTGAAGCGGCTCCTGGCCAGCGCCCGGCCGGCGTCGGCCTTCTCCTTCTCGAAGTCGTCGATCCGCATCGGCACCGGCAGCACCCGGATGTTGCGGTCCCGGTAGGTGTCGGCGATGTGCTGGGAGATGGCCGAGGCGCCCTCGATGCTCTGGCCGCTCAGGGTGAAGCAGACCACCAGCGTGTCCGGCATCTCCACGGTGCAGATGTCGGCGATGTCGGACAGGCCGGTGCGGCTGTCGATGAGGATGTAGTCGTAGTGGCGGCGCATGTCGTCACGCATCGCCTCGAAGAACCGCCCGCCGTTCAGCTCCTCGTAGAAACGGTCCCAGTTGATGCTGGCGACGGTGGTGGAGTAGTCGGTGTTGCTCAGCCCGGCGGACAGGAAGTCCAGGCTGCCGCCGGTGCGGAAGCTGGGCCACACCAGCGAGATGGTGTGCGGCCCGACCCGGGCGAACTCCTTGTGCCAGCCGGGCGCCCGGTCCAGGCCCCGGATGGCCTCCTCCCGGTACTCCAGGATCAGGTCGATCACCCCGGTGGTGGAGGCCAGGTCGGCGGGGTCGAGGAAGGGGTGGAAGAACCGGGCCAGGCCCGGCGCCTCCAGGTCCCAGTCGACGGTGAGCACGCGGAAGCCGTTGGCAGCCAGGATCCAGGCGGTGTTCGCCAGGGCCATGGTGCGCCCGGTACCGCCCTTGTAGGAGTAGAAGGTGATGATCTCGCCACCCCGGTCCTCCTCTGCGGAACGCGCCGCCAGCCGCTCCGCCATGGTCCGGTCGTCCGTCATCAGTTCCCCTCCACCGGGTCCGCCTCGCCACTGCTGCCTTGGTGGTGCTCCGTGTCGGACTGCTGGTGCGTTCCGAACAGGTGGTCCGTGCCGAAGGCCGGGTCCCGCCGGGTCACCGGATCCCGTCCGGGAGACGGACCGTGGGACGGGGCCGGGCCGCGGACCCGGTCGTCCCTGGCCGACGGCCGGGGCACGCTCGGGCCGGTGATCGCGGGCCGCATCGTGGGCCGGGGCCGACCGCCCAGGGTCGTGTCCCGCATCGGACGGCTCTCCTCGAATCCGGCCATCGCCCGCTGCGCGGCCCACGGAAGTTCGCGGTCGAACTCGTGCAGCGAGGCGAGCCCGCCGAAAGCCGCCCGCAGGCTCGGCCGCCCCTCGTGCTTGTTGCGCAGGGTCTGCTGGCTCAGCTCGTGCAGTTCACCGTTCTTCGCCAGATTCTCCGGATCGTCCTGGGCCCAGGGCTCCATGACGCTGACCCAGCTGGGATTGCTCTCGTCGAAGCGGCGCACCAGCTCCCGCCGGGCCGGGTCGAGCAGCGCCCACCGGTCCAGCAGCAGCAGCCCCGGGGCACTCGGCTCGGCCGCCCCCGCCCCCGGCGGACGCAGCAGCTCCTCGGCGGTCTCCTCGAACAGGTCCACACTGGTCTCGTAGTTCAACAGCCGTGCCGCCGCCGTGACGTGATGGACCAGCGGCTGCCGGTGCGGCTGCTGGTACGGCTCCCACTCCAGCTGCGAGACGCCGTAGGTACCGGCCGACCGGCCGACCGGAAGCCGCCCCTTTTCGCAGGCCAGCACCGAGATCCGCAGCTTCCGGGCCGGGGCGAAGGCGCTCGGCATCCCCATGAAGTCGCCGACGATGCCCTCGGCGGTCTCGGTCTGCCGGGCCACCTCGATGATCCGCTGGGCCAGCCGCAGCACGGCCCAGTCGTAGTCGTCCTTGAACCGGCCCAGTTTGCTCAGCGCCAGCAGGCCCTCGTCCTCGTAGGCGGGGCCGAACTCGTTGGGGGCGAAGTGCAGTTCGCGCGCCGCCGGCGGCATGGTGTCGAGTGCGGTGCGGACCCAGGTCACCGGCACGATCGCGGTGGCGGATCCCGACCCGTCCCTGGCCCGTACCGCGCGCGAGGCGAAGCAGTGCCACTCCTGGCCGCAGGGGCCGCTGCGGAAGTAGCGCGGCGAGTACAGCGGGACGAAGACCTGGCAGGTGGACAGCGCCTCGGAGAGCCGGTGCGGCCAGCGCTCGCCCCACTCCATACCCCGGTCCATGAAGCCGACGGGAGGGTCCGCGGGCAGCGCGGTCAGCTGCATGATTTCCGCACAGAGCTTGCGGAAGAACTTCTGCACCCAGAGGTTGGGGTCCTCGTCATCGGCGCCGGACGACGGAATGTGCGCGTAGCTGAGAAAGAAGAGCGGCCGCTGGACGCCACGCCCCGATGCACTCGCGTCTGTCACTCGCCACCCCCGCACCGCGGTCGGACGCCTCCGGTGCCGGAAGCGGTCGGTCCCCCGCGGTAAGACCTTCACCGCCGGGCTATTCGACCCCGGCAGCCGTTTGTCCGTCAACCATGCCTGCTGCCAGAGAAGCTGACGGTAACTCGGCCCAATTGTGACCCCTTGCGGCAGTGTCGCCAAGACCCTCACGTATACGGAGTATGAAGGAGACCCGGCAGGCAGCGGATGGCCGCGTCCACCGCCTCGGCCACCGGCAGCAGGAACGCCTCCGCGGCGCCGACCCGGCCGGCGCCGAAGGCCGTGGTCGCCCGGACCGCGGCGCCCAGCGCGGGGAAGTGCCGGTCGTCCAGGTCCAGGTCCCGGAAGGAGACCCAGTGGCGTTCGCCGTGCTCGTCGGCGACCACGCAGGAGTAGCGCCGGGTCGCCCGCCACGGGACCCGGTACTCGGCCAGGTGGTAGCCGGTGAACAGCCAGTCGGGAATCCCCAGCAGCAGCGCCTGCGCCCCCAGTTCGTACAGCCGGCCGAGCGGGGAGTCCTCGCCGAGGTGGCACTCCAGCGGATGCCCGGACACCACCTTGTCGGCCAGCGGCCCCAGCGCGGTGAAGGAGGTCTGCGGATGGGCGCTGCGCAGTGCCCCCGGGCTGGTCCTGATCTGCTCCGAGAGCCGGCCCATGGTCGGCGAGCAGGGGGTGCGGGCCGGGTCGAAGCCCGGCATCGCGTCCCGGTACCGCCGCAGCTCCGCCGGTCCCATCCCCGCCGTCGCGGCGAGGAAGTCCCGCGAGGTGTCCGAGTTCTCCGGTGTCGAGGCGTAGCCGACCACGGTGCCGTCCGGGCCCAGCGCACCGCGCAGGGCGTCGAGCACAGTTGCCGCGCCGCCGGCCACCGGGCCCAGCGCCCGCAGCGAGGACTGGACGAAGAGCACGCCGCCGGGGCGCACCCCGAGCCGTAGCAGGTCGTCCAGCAGTCCGGCCCCGGTCGCGACCTCTCGCCGCACGACCATCGCCTCCCCGCGGTCAGCCACCCAGTCCCGCCATCGACCCGCTCTGCCGTGTCCGCAGGAACTGCGCCCGGGTCTCCTCGGACGAGCGCTGCGCGGCGACGACCGCCCAGTTCTCGACCGGTTCGTCCAACCAGGGTGCCACCGTGGCCCGCATCGCGTGGGCGAACCGCTCGCCCAGGGTGGTCAGCGAACCGGATTCGGCCAGCGTCTCCACCGCCTCCGCGGTGTGCCCGCGCCAGCGGGCGAACTCCAGCTGCGCGCGGCGCGCGGACTCCTCGTCCAGACCCTGGTCCCGGGTCCGGGCCCGCCAGAACTCGCTGACGGCCAGATGCGCGTAGGTGCCCTGGAGGAGGCCCTCCAGGGGGCGCGGATCCGGCCGCCAGGGGGCGTAGAACAGCCGCTGGTCCAGCGGGTCGAACAGATCGTGGAAGTCCAGCACCGCACCCAGCTTGACGTGCTGGAACTCATGCACCGCGAGCAACGCCAGGCTCTCCGCGGTGGCCGGGCGGGCGATGCCGACGGTGCCGAAGGCATTGCGTCCGGCGGCGCTGATGTCACGGCCCCCGGGAGCCGGGCGCAGCGGCGTGATCATGCCCAGCCCGGCGGCCAGGCCCTCGGCGTAGCCTGGGAGCGCGGTGCCGACGAACTCCCAGGCACCGGCCAGGCCGCGCTCCCAGGCCCCGGCCTCGGACGGGTCGAGCCGTGCCGCGACCGGCCACTGGTGCGCGTCACGCTGCGGGTCGGTGTCCTCCAGCAGGACGCTCCACGGCCCGAACGGCCCGCTCGGCGCCTCGATCCGGCGCAGCGGCTGCCAGCGCGGGTCCTGGTCCGGTCCGGGGTGCCGGTCGAAGCGCAGGGTGGCACCGTCCGCGGTGACCGCGAAGCCGTCCGCGGTCGGGGCGACCAGGGCCTCCCGGCAGCCCGGCAGCAGCACCCGGCCGAGACCGGGCAGCCGCAGCACGCCCTCGCGCACCGGGACGACCACGCCGGCCGCCGCACCGGACGTGCGGTCGCCGTCGGCCCGGGCGGCACGCACTGCGGCGGCCGCCGCCACCTCGGCGATGCCGCCGCTGTCGGCGCTCCCGCCGCTCAGGCAGCGCACCGCCCAGGCCCGGGTGTACGGATGGGCGAGGACCTGGTCGACCGCGGCGGGGGCGGTCTCGTCCAGGCCGGTGAGCAGTTCCCAGGCGGCCGTCACGGTGCGGTCGCCGGCGGCCTGCTGCCACACCTGGGCCAGCAGCCTGCGGTTCAGCTCCAGCTGCGCCCGGGCCATCGCCCGCACCGTCCCGGCGCCGCCGTAGCCGGCCGCGAGCTCGCCGAGCTGCTCGTCGGTCAGCAGGTCGGCGCCGGCGCCGCCACCACCGCCGGCCTGCCGGGTCTCCGCGGCCACCCGGGCCTCCACTCCAGTGATCAGTGCCATCAGGTCGGGGCAGAACACCGACGGATTGTTGAAGCCGGCGCCGGTGCGGTAGCGGTGCGCGTACAGGCCGCCGCCGCAGGAGCGCACCACCGGGCAGGCCTGGCACTGACCGCTCAGCGCGGCCAGGCCGAGCTGGCGGTCCAGCATGCCGGGGTGTCCGGCGGCGGCGTCCAGGGAGTCCTTGAAGACGTCGAAGCCGGTGACCGGGGCCCCGTCGAAGGCCGTCTTCAGCGAGTCGGCCTGCTCCAGCGTGCCGTCCGTCTCGACCACGACCAGATCGGCCGGATCCAGACCCAGCGACTCGGTCAGACTGCTCAGTCCGTCCAGGGTGCGGCGCACCGAGTCGAACATGCGTACGGGAACCGGGCGGCCCTGCCGCTGCCAGCGGTCGTAGATCGTCAGCAGCCAGTCCGCGTACGGGGACGGCCGTCCGTCCGGACGCGGCGGCGGCTGGTCCCAGGTCGCGTGCGGCAGCAGGAAGTCGATACGCGGCGGATTCAGTTCCAGCAGCGCGTCGTAGACCGCGACCGGATCATTGAGAACGTCGATGGTGCAGAGCAGACCGGCATAGAGATGCCGGTACTCCGGCCGGTCCAGCAGCGCGATCGCCGCGAGCACCTGGTGATGGCTGCTGCGGCCGTCCGCGTAGCGCCGATGCCGGTCGTTCGCGACCCGGTCGCCGTCCAGGGAAATGCCGACCTTGATGTCGAATGCGTCGAAGACATCGAGGAAACGTTCACTCAGCAACACACCGTTGGTATGAATGCGCAGGTCCAGGGCACAGACATCCGACAGCTCGCGCGTGAGGATCTCGGCGGCCCGGCGAATTCCCACCGGGCCGACGAGAAGCGGTTCGCCGCCGTGCAGCACCACATGGACCGCGTTCAGCCGATGCGCCTTCGCATGTTCCGCGATACGTTCCGCGGTCCGCCGGAGTACGGTCTCCGAGGCGGCCCTCGGTTTGCCCCGCCAACTCGTGTCGGCGTGCTCGTACACGTAGCAGTGATCACATGCCAGATCACAACGGCTGTGCAATTTCACCACGAATTGACGAAACGGCACCCGCGGTTTGTCCATGACCGTCCTCAACGACGACTCACCAGCAGCCTGCAGTGGGGTCAGATCGACGACTGGAACGACAGGACCTCGACCCGCCCCTTCTCGGTCGACGGCAGCACGCGCTCCCGGAGTGAAACTGACAGCACCTCAGAATGCTTGGCCAGCTGCCCGAGTGGGACCCGTCGCGGACCGGCCGCGGTCGGCGCCGACGTCGACTCGGAGATTTCGGGGGCGGTGATGTTCATCGTGGACCCAATCGGGGTAGGTGGAGCACGGGGCTCCGAGCTGACGCAGGCGGGGTCCGTGATGATCGTGGTGGTTGGTCCGTTTTTTCGGTGTCCCCCCTAGGCAACCTGGAGGTCCACGCGGAGTCCACGCGCGCGCGTAACGGCTACCTGAGTCAATCAATAAGGACAACACCAAAGCATAAGGGCAACGTCGGCTTCTATGCTCGTTTTCAGGCCATACCGTTACCAGTGACGAATCACGCATACCTGCCCCGACCAGCCAAAATGCGCCATTCGGGCGAGGCTCCGACCGGGGCGGCTTTTCACCCCGTCGGAGTAAGGCACGGTCACTCGTTGGGGGTAAGGCACGGTCAGGGGAAGAGTCGCTCGATCGTCCAGCCGGTCGCCGCGGCCGGGTCGCGGCGGTAGCGGAGCCGGTCGTGCAGCCGGTTCTCCCGGCCCTGCCAGAACTCCACCCCCTCGGGCTCGACCCGGTAGCCGCCCCAGAACGGCGGGACCGGAACGCCCTCCCCCTCCGGATAGCGCGCCTCCAGCTCGGCGTAGCGCCGCTCCAGCTCCTCCCGCGAGGCCACGGTCCGGGACTGCTCGCTGGCCCAGGCCCCCAGCTGTGAGCCGTGCGGGCGGCTGCGGAAGTAGGCCGCGGTCTCGTCCCGGCCGACCCGCTCGGCCCGGCCGGTGACGATCACCTGGCGGGCCAGCGGGTGCCACGGGAACAGCAGCGCGACCTTGGGATTGGCGTCCAGTTCGACGCCCTTCTGCGAGCCGTAGTTGGTGTAGAAGACAAAACCGCGCAGGTCGACGCCCTTGAGCAGGACGGTCCGGGAGCTGGGCCGGCCGTCCGCGCTCACTGTGGACACGATCATCGCGTTCGGCTCGTCCATCCCCGAGGCGACGGCGTTCGCGAACCAGTGGTTGAACTGCGCGACCGGATCGGCGGCCAGTTCGGACTCGTCGAGCCCGTCGGCGAGGTAGTGACGGCGCATCGCCGCCACGTCGTGGGCGTGTTCAGCAGAGTGCACGCCCAACATCATCCACCACGCTCCCCGAGCCCGGGGCCCCGGCTTCTCGTCACCTGTACGAAATCTCGATATCAAGAGATAGTCTGTCGAGCGCGCCCGTGCGAGGGATCACCGTCACGGGCTCTGGCGCAATGCACCCAGTGCCTGCCACCCTGACACTGCGTGCCAGACGCCTACAGCCGCAGCACGCCACCAGACCGAGACCACCGCGCAACCGCGTGGACGCACCGCACACCGACGACTTGGCCACACCACAGTCACCGACGTCGACCAGAGGAGCCGCCTTATGTCCGACTTCGTACCCGGACTCGAGGGAGTCGTAGCGTTCGAGACCGAGATCGCCGAACCCGACAAGGAGGGCGGCTCGCTCCGCTACCGGGGTGTCGACATCGAGGACCTCGTCGGACACGTCTCCTTCGGCAACACCTGGGGCCTGCTGGTCGACGGGAAGTTCAACCCCGGACTGCCCGCCGCCGAGCCCTTCCCGCTGCCGATCCACTCCGGCGACATCCGCGTCGACGTCCAGTCCGCGCTCGCCATGCTCGCCCCGGCCTGGGGCCTCAAGCCGCTCCTCGACATCAGCCCCGAGCAGGCCCGCGACGACCTCGCCCGGGCCGCGGTCATGGCCCTCTCGTACGTGGCCCAGTCCGCGCGCGGCCAGGGTCTGGCGATGGTGCCGCAGCGCGACATCGACAAGGCCGAGACCATCGTCGAGCGCTTCATGATCCGCTGGCGCGGCGAGCCCGACCCCAAGCACATCAAGGCCATCGACGCCTACTGGACCTCGGCCGCCGAGCACGGCATGAACGCCTCCACGTTCACCGCCCGGGTCATCGCCTCGACCGGCGCGGACGTCGCCGCGGCGCTCTCCGGCGCCGTCGGCGCGATGTCCGGCCCGCTGCACGGCGGCGCGCCGTCGCGCGTCCTCGGCATGATCGAGGAGATCGAGCGGACCGGCGACGCCACCGCCTACGTCAAGCAGGCGCTGGACAAGGGCGACCGGCTGATGGGCTTCGGCCACCGCGTCTACCGCGCCGAGGACCCCCGCGCCCGCGTGCTGCGCCGCACCGCGATGGAGCTGGCCGCCCCTCGGTACGAGGTCGCCGCCGCGCTGGAGAAGGCCGCGCTGGAGGAGCTGCACGCCCGCCGCCCCGACCGGGTGCTCGCCACCAACGTCGAGTTCTGGGCCGCGATCGTGCTGGACTTCGCCGAGGTCCCCGCGCACATGTTCACCTCGATGTTCACCTGCGCCCGTACCGCGGGCTGGAGCGCGCACATCCTGGAGCAGATGCGGACCGGCCGCCTGGTGCGTCCCGCCGCCCGCTACATCGGCCCGGGCACCCGCAGCCCGCGCGAGGTCGAAGGCTTCGACGACATCGCCCGCTGAGCGGCTGCCCCAGGCAGACGAGCAACCCCGTTACTACCCAAGGGGCGCGAGGAACTGCGATGCCAACCACGCACCTCCGTAGAGGGCTGGTCGCGCAGGCTGTTAATCCGACAGTTCCCCGCGCCCCCATGGCTTAGCTCATCCGAACGTGTCTCATTGGACGGACCCACTGCCAAAGGCGCAAGCGCAGCGGCTACGCTGCGGCTGTGGCTGAGATCCAGATCCCCGCTGACATCAGGCCCGCTGACGGCCGTTTCGGCGCAGGTCCCTCCAAGGTTCGCCCCGAGGCGCTCAGCGCCCTCGCCGCGACCGGTAGTTCGCTGCTCGGCACCTCGCACCGCCAGGCCCCGGTGAAGAACCTGGTCCGGCGCGTCCGCGAGGGCGTGAGCAGCCTGTTCTCGCTGCCCGAGGGCTACGAGGTGGTGCTCGGCAACGGCGGCTCCACCGCCTTCTGGGACATCGCCGCGTTCGGTCTGGTCCGGGAGAAGTCCCAGCACCTGAACTTCGGGGAGTTCTCCTCCAAGTTCGCGGCCTCCACCAAGGCCGCCCCGTGGCTGGCCGACCCGTCCGTGATCAAGTCCGCCCCGGGCACCCACCCGCTCCCGGTCGCCGAGACCGGCGTGGACGTGTACGCGCTGACGCACAACGAGACCTCCACCGGTGTCGCCATGCCGATCCGGCGCGTGGCCGGGGCCGACGAGGGCTCGCTGGTGCTGGTCGACGCGACCTCCGGGGCCGGCGGCCTGCCGGTCGACATCGCCGAGACCGACGTCTACTACTTCGCGCCGCAGAAGTGCTTCGCCTCCGACGGCGGCCTGTGGATCGGCGTGTTCTCCCCGGCCGCCCTCGCCCGCGCGGCGGAGATCGCCGGGTCGGGCCGCTACATCCCGACCTTCTTCGACCTGCCGACGGCCATCGACAACTCGTCGAAGGACCAGACGTACAACACCCCCGCGCTGGCCACCCTGTTCCTGCTCGCCGAGCAGCTGGACTGGCTGAACGGCAACGGCGGCCTGGCCTGGTCGACGGCCCGTACCGCGGACTCCTCCTCGCGGCTCTACGCCTGGGCCGAGAAGTCCCCCTACGCCAGCCCGTTCGTCGCCGAGCCGGCCGAGCGCTCGCAGGTCATCGGCACCATCGACTTCGACGAGTCGATCGACGCCGCGGCCGTCGCCAAGGCGCTGCGCGCCAACGGCATCGTCGACACCGAGCCCTACCGCAAGCTGGGCCGCAACCAGCTGCGGGTGGCGATGTTCCCGGCCATCGACCCGGCCGACGTCGAGGCGCTGACCGCCTGCATCGACCACGTCATCGGCAAGCTGTAAAGAGATCGCACCGCGAGGGGCGCGCGGCTCCGCCGGACTGACACCGTCAGTTCCGGCAGGGCCCCGCGCCCCTCGGTCCGTGCAGACGCCCGCGTCAGCGGACGATCGCGCTGATGACGACGGCGAGCAGTAGCAGCACCAGCGCGCCGCTGACGATTCGGGTTCGGGTCTTCGGGTCCACGGTCACAGACTAACCGGAGCGGTCCGGGTGGATTCGCGCAGGAGCAGGGTCGTCGGCAGCGGGGCCGGGGCCGGCGGCTGTTCGCCCGCGACCAGCGCGGCCAGCAGCCCGACCCCCGCGCTGCCCAGGTCCTCGCCCGGCAGGTCCACCGTGGTCAGCGCGGGCGCGAAGAGCGCGGCGGCCAGGATGTTGTCGATGCCGACCACCGACACGTCGTCGGGGATCCGCAGGCCCAGCTCGGCGGCGGCGTGGTAGAGCCCGGCCGCGACCACGTCGTCGTCGCAGACCACCGCGTGCGGACGGGAGCCGTCCAGCAGCTCGCGGGCGGCGGCACGGGCCGCGTCCAGCCCGCCGTTGATGGAGACGCCCACCTCGCAGACCTCCAGGCTCGCCGCCGCCCGCTCGAAACCGGACTGCCGGGAGCGGAAGGTGTAGGCGGAGTCGGTGGAGCGCAGGTGGCCGATCCGGCGGTGTCCGAGGTCGCGCAGGTGCGCCACGGCGGCGGCCATGCCGCCGGCCACGTCCAGTTCCAGGGTGCGGCGCAGGGGCGAGCCGGCCACCAGGCCGGGGTCGGCGTCCAGGAAGACCACCGGGGTGGCCGACGGCAGCTCGCCGAGCTGCGCGTCGTCGGGGGAGCACACCAGCAGGCCGTCGAACTGGCGCGAGCCGCAGACCCGGGCCAGCGCCTCGCTGTCCCAGCCGGAGCTGACCACGACCGACAGGCCCAGGGCCGTCGCCGCGCTCTGCGCACCGTCCAGGACCCGGGCGAAGAACGGCCCGAGGATGTTGGGGACGGCGAGGTGGATCAGTCCGGTACGGCCGAGTCGCAGTTGACGCCCTGCCGCCTGCGGCTGGTAGCCCAACTGCCGGGCGGCTGCGAGCACCCGCTCGCGGGTTGCCGCGGACACCCGGGCCCGGGCGGCCTCGGAGCCGGAGAACACCAGCGACACCGTCGCCTGGGAGACCCCGGCGATGCGCGCCACCTCACGCCCGGTCGGCACGGACCGCATCGTCCAGGGCGTCCTCGGCCGCGGCCTGGGCGGCGATGCGCTGCTTCATCCCGGCCGGCCGGGGCTTGGCCCTGCGCTGTTCCAGACCGGTGGTGATCTGCTCGGACATCGCGTCCCGCTGGCGGCTGAGCAGCACATAGCTGAGCGGCGCGGAGACCAGCCCGGAGATGATCAGCAGCAGGAAGACCCCGGAGATCCCGGCGGTGACCGGAAGCACCCCGAAGTGCGCGAGGACCAGGGCGACCACGAAGCAGGCACCGAAGAGGCTGACCCGCATGGAGGTGTAGCGGAGGGTGGCGTGTGACTTACTGCTCACGGCGCGGTCTTCTCTTTCCTGAGGGCACAGGGCTGTCGCTCCAGTACAGCACGCGCCGGCAGCCGATCTTCACCGAGGTCTGCGCGCGGGTCCGCGCCACGGACGGCCGGACGGTCAGCGGAGCTCCAGCCACATGGTGACGTCGTCGCGGTCGTCGCCCGGGGCCACCCGGATCGCGCCCGGCACCCGGCCGACCTCCTTGTAGCCGCTGCGCTCGTAGAAGCCCTCCAGCCCGAGGCCGCCGCGCAGGGTCAGCCGCAGCCCGCTCAGGCGCCAGCTCCTGGCGATCCGCTCGGCCTCGGCGAGCAGCGCCGCCCCGTACCCGGAGCCCTGGTGGCGGGGGTGCACCATGACCCGCTTGAGCAGCCGCCAGTGGTCCATCAGCTCGAACCGCTGGTCCTCGACGAACAGGCAGCCGACCAGCTCGCCGCTGCCGGCCGCGCGGGCGATCAGCAGCCGGTCCGGCCCGTCGGTCACCCCGGCGAACTGGCGCTCCGCGGTGGGCAGTACCTGGTCGGCCGTCACCGGCGGGACGAAGCCCACGGCGCCGCCCGCGTTGACGGCGTCGGTCCAGAGGCCGACCAGGGCGGCCCGCAGTTCCGGGGTGAGCTCCGGGTCGAGAGTGAAGAGAAGAGCCATGGTCACCGACCATAGCCCTTCACTCCGGCAGACCCGAGCCGACGTCCAACGGTCGAACGGCTCGGCCGACCGCGGGTCAGAAGCGCATCGGCTGCGGGGTCTCCCGGCGGTCGGCGACCGGGCCGTCGTACTCGCGGATGATCTCGTAGCGGGTGTTGCGCTCGACCGGGCGGAAACCCGCGTCGCGGATCAGGTCGAGCAGGTCCTCGCGGCTCATCTTGTTCGGGGTGCCGAAACCGTCCGCGTCATGGGTGATCTTGTACTCGACCACCGAGCCGTCCATGTCGTCGGCGCCGTGGTTGAGCATCAGCTGCGCGCCGGCCAGGCCGTGCATCACCCAGAACACCTTGACGTGCGGGACGTTGTCGAACAGCAGCCGGGAGACCGCGAAGGTCTTGATCATGTCCGCGCCGGTGGCCATGGTGGTCCGGGCCTGCAGCCGGTTGCGGACCACGCCGTCCTTGGAGTCGTGGAAGTCGTGCTGGTAGCGCAGCGGGATGAAGACCTGGAAGCCACCGGTCTCGTCCTGCAGCTCGCGCAGCCGCAGCACGTGGTCGACCCGGTGCCGGGGCTCCTCGATGTGGCCGTAGAGCATCGTCGCCGGGGTCTTCAGGCCCTTGCTGTGCGCCAGGCGGTGGATCCGCGACCAGTCCTCCCAGTGGGTGTCGTGGTCGACGATGTGCTGGCGCACCTCCCAGTCGAAGATCTCCGCGCCGCCGCCGGTCAGCGACTCCAGGCCGGCGTCGATCAGCTCGTCCAGGATCTCGCTCGCGGTCAGCCCGGAGATCTTCTCGAACCAGTGGATCTCGGTCGCGGTGAAGCACTTCAGCCCGACGTTCGGCAGCGCCTTCTTCAGTTCCCGCAGCGAGCGCGGGTAGTAGCGCCACGGCAGGGTCGGGTGCAGCCCGTTGACGATGTGCAGCTCGGTCAGCTGGTCGTTCTCCATGGCCTTGGCGAGGCGCACGGCCTCCTCGATGCGCATGGTGTACGCGTCCTTCTCGCCCGGCTTGCGCTGGAACGAGCAGTACGCGCAGGACGCGTTGCACACGTTGGTCATGTTGAGGTGCCGGTTGACGTTGAAGTGGACGACGTCGCCGTTCTTCTGCGTCCGGACGTGGTGCGCCAGACCGCCCAGCCAGGCCAGGTCGTCGGCCTCGTAGAGGGCGATGCCGTCCTCGCGCGACAACCGCTCCCCGGCGTAGACCTTCGCCTCCAGCTCCCGCTTGAGTCCTGCGTCCATCCGCGTCAGCCTCTCCTGTACCCGCCGTACCTGCACCCCGTCACAACGCCTATGAGCCTACGCCAGCAGTTCGGCCAGCAGCGCGGGGTCCACGTTCCCCCCGCTGACCACCGCCGCGACACTGCGGCCCTCGAACTCGTCGCCGTGGTGCAGATAGGCCGCCGTGGTCACCGCGCCGGACGGTTCGGCCACCAGCCGGCCGCGCCGGGCCAGTACCGCGACCGCCGCGCGGATCTCGTCCTCGGTGACGGTGATGATGTCGTCGACATAGGCCTGGACGTGCTCCCAGGGCAGCACCCCGAGAGAGTTGGTGCGCAGCCCGTCGGCGATGGTGCGGTGGGTCCGCTCGAACGGCCAGACCCGGCGCTCACCACTGCGGAAGCTCTCCGCGGCGTCGCCGGCCAGCTCCGGTTCCACGCCGATGATCCGCACGCCCGGCATGGTGAGCTTGAGCGCGGCGGCGACGCCGCTGATCAGCCCGCCGCCGCTGACCGGGACCAGCACGGTGCGCAGGTCGAGGTCGAGGGCGGCCGCGTCCTCGGCGATCTCCATCCCGACGGTGCCCTGACCGGCGATGATCCAGGGGTCGTCGTACGGCGGCACCCAGACGTAGCCGTGCTCGGCGGCCAGGTCGGCCGGAGTGGTGTCGCGCTCGTGCATCGGGACGACGACGACCTCGGCGCCGAAGGAGCGGGTGTTCTCGATCTTCACCGCCGGAGAGGTGTCCGGCATCACCACCACGCACCTGATCCCGAGCCGCTGGGCCGCGTAGGCCACCGCCTGGGCGTGGTTGCCGCTGGACTGGGCGACCACGCCGCGGGCCCGCTCCTCGGCGGTGAACGCGGCCAGCCGGTTGACCGCGCCGCGGATCTTGAAGGCCCCGGTCGGTTGCAGCCCCTCCGGCTTTAGGTGCAGCGTCCGGCCCGAGCCCGGCCCGCCGGAGAGCGTGTCCGCCCAGGGGCAGGGCATCAGCGGGGTGCGCACCGCCACGCCGGCGATCCGCTTCTGTGCCGCCCGGAGGTCGTCCACCGTCACCAGGGCCATCGGTTCACACCTTCCGTTCGGTCAGCACGTCCGTCTCGGGCAGTTCGGTCGCCCGGTTCTCCCACTTGGTCGACAGCACCACGGTGGTCCTGGTCCGGGCCACGCCCTTGGTCCCGGACAGCCGCTTCACGATCGACTCCAGGCCGTCCACGTCCGGCATCCGGACCTTGAGCATGTAGGAGTCGTCACCGGCGATGAACCAGCAGTCCTCGACCTCGGTGAGGTCCCGCAGCCGGTGCGCGACGTCCTCGTGGTCGGCGGCGTCCGACAACTGAAGACCGATCAGGGCGGTGACGCCCAGGCCGAGCGAGGCCGGATTCACCGTCGCGCGGTAGCCGGTGATGATGCCGGCCTGCTCCAGGCGGTTGATGCGGTCGGTGACGCTGGGCCCGGACAGGCCCACGAGCCGCCCCAGCTCGGCATAGGAGGCCCTACCGTTCTCGCGAAGCGCCTGGATGAGCTGTCTGTCCACCGCGTCCATGCTTGAAAACCCGCGCCTTCCGATCGTTGGGCAACGCGCCGACATTATCGGGAATCCCAAGCGCCCCGACCCGTCGCCCCTGGACTTCCCATCGACCTTACCGGGCGGCGTGAGCCATCTCACTCCGCGGCGGCTCCACCGAGCTCCCCGGACCAGCGCCGGTACAGCTCGTGCGGCACTCCGACGGCGTCCAGCACCCGGCCGGCGACGAAGTCGACCAGCTGCTGCGCGCTGCCCGTACCGGCGTAGAAACCCGGCGCGGCCGGCAGCACCACGGCCCCGGCGTCGTCCAGGGCCACCAGCTGACGCAGCGTCTGCCCGCTGAGCGGCGTCTCCCGGACGCAGACCACCAGCGGCCGACGCTCCTTCAGGGTCACGCTCGCGGCCCGCTGCAACAGGTCCTTGGAGAGCCCGAGGGCGATCCCGGCCACCGAGGCGGTGCTGCACGGCACCACCAGCATCCCCTTCGCGGGGTAGGAGCCGCTGGACGGACCGGCCGCGAGGTCCCCGGCGGCCCAGTAGCGCACCCCGTCCAGCGGCGCGACCTCGGGCTTGGCCGCGTCCAGCGGGCGGGCCAGCCACTCGGCCAGGTCCTCACGCCAGTGCGCGTCCCGGAACGGGATGCCGGTCTCGTCCAGCAGGGTCAGCCGCGCGGCCCGGCTGACCACCAGGTCCACCGCCTCGCCGGCGGCCAGCAGCGCCCGTACGACGGCCGCGGCGTAGGGCGTTCCCGACGCCCCGGAGACGCCGACCACCCACGGCCGCCGTACCTCCGCCTCCGCACCCGCCACTGCTCGCTCCATGCGCCCGATCCTCGTTGTGCCAGACCTTCGATACGCCAGACCCTCGATACTCCAGACCCTCGATACTGCAGACCCCGGATGCTTCAGACCCCGAGGCCGCGCAGCACCAGGTCGAGCAGCGCGAAGGCGAAGAGGAAGATCCCGACGAAGCTGTTGACCTTGAAGAACGCCCGGTTCAGCCGGGACAGGTCGCCCGGCTTGACGATGGAGTGCTCGTAGACGAATGCCGCGCAGACCACCACCAGGCCCATCCAGAAGGCCCAACCGGCGTCCGTCAGCCAGGCGTACCAGCCCAGCAGCAGCACCGTCACCACATGCGCGCCGCGCGCCCCGTACAGCGCCGCGTCCACGCCGAAGCGCGCGGGGACGGAGCGCACCCCGTCGCCCCGGTCGGCGGCCACGTCCTGGCAGGCGTAGATCAGGTCGAAGCCGCCGATCCACACGCCCACGGCCAGGCCGAGCACCACCGCGTCCCAGGACCAGGTGCCGGTCACCGCGAGCCAGGCGCCGATCGGGCCCATCGCCTGGGCGAGGCCCAGGATCGCCTGCGGGAAGTCGGTGAACCGCTTCCCGTACGGGTAGACCACCATCGGGATCACCGCGACCGGCGCCAGCGCCAGGCAGAGCGGGTTGAGCAGCGCGGCGGCGGCCAGGAACACCATCAGCGCCACCGCCGAGCCCGCGTAGGCGGTACGCATCGTCACGGCGCCGGTGACCAGCTCGCGTCCCGCGGTACGGGGGTTGCGGGCGTCGATCTCCCGGTCGATGATCCGGTTCGCGGCCATCGCGAAGGTACGCAGACCGACCATGGCCACGGTGACCAGCAGCAGTTGCAGCCAGTGGACATGGCCGCCAGACCCATTGTTTCCAGTGAGGAACATCGCGCTGAGGGCGGCGATGTAGGCGAACGGCAGGGCGAAGATCGAGTGCTCGATCACGACGAGGCGGAGGAACGCCTTCGTCCGTCCGGGGGCGGGTGCGACGGCGATGGCGCTCACAGCCCGTACTCCTTCCAGCGTCGGGTGACGGTCTCGGCGGTGGCCGGATCGGACTGGACCATCTCGGGCCAGCCGCCGTCCCTGGTGTACCCCTCCTCGGGGAGCTTCCTGGTCGCGTCGATCCCGGCCTTGCCACCCCAGAACTGCTGGTAGGAGGCGTGGTCCAGATGGTCCACCGGGCCCTCGACGACACTCAGGTCGCGGCTGTAGTCGACGTTGCCCAGGGCCCGCCAGGCGACCTCCTGGTAGTCGTGGACGTCGCAGTCGGCGTCCACCACCACGATCAGCTTGGTCAGCGACATCATGTGCGCGCCCCAGATCGCGTGCATCACCTTCTGCGCGTGCTTGGGGTACTTCTTGTCGATGGAGACGATCACGCAGTTGTGGAAGCCGCCGGCCTCGGGCAGGTCGTAGTCCACGATGTCCGGGACGATGACCTTCAGCAGCGGCAGGAAGAACCGCTCGGTGAACTTGCCCAGCGGCCCGTCCTCGGTCGGCGGCCGGCCGACGACGATGGACTGCAGCAGCGGACGGCGGCGCATCGTCACGCAGTCGATGGTCAGCGCCGGGAACGGCTCCTGGGGGGTGTAGAAGCCGGTGTGGTCCCCGAACGGGCCCTCCGGCAGCAGCTTGCCCGGCTCCAGCCAGCCCTCCAGGACCACCTCGGCGTCGGCCGGGACCTGCAGCGGGACCGTCCGGCAGTCGACCATCCGGACCCGCTCGCCGGCCACGAAACCGGCGAACAGGTACTCGTCGATGTCGCCGGGCAGCGGGGCGGTGGCCGCGTAGGTGACCGCCGGCGGGCAGCCGAAGGCGATCGCGACCGGCAGCCGCTCACCGCGCTTCGCCGCCACGGCCGCGTGGTTGCGGCTGTCCTTGTGGATCTGCCAGTGCATCCCGATGGTGCGCCGGTCGTGACGCTGCAGCCGGTACAGGCCCAGGTTGCGGACGCCGCTGTCCGGGTCCTTGGTGTGGGTCAGGCCGAGGTTGAAGAACGAGCCGCCGTCCTGGGGCCAGGTGAACAGCGCGGGCAGTTGGTCCAGGTCCACCTCGTCGCCGGTGAGCACCACCTGCTGCACCGGGGCCTCCCCCGGCTTCACCTTCTTCGGCGGCACATGGGTCATCCCGGCCAGCTTGCCGAAGGCCTCGCGGACGCCGGTGAAGCCGTGCGGCAGCTCCGGCTTCAGCAGCCCGGCGATCCGGTCGGCGATGTCCTCGGCCGACTTCAGCCCCAGTGCCTTGGCGAGCCGCCGCTCGGTGCCGAAGACGTTCATCGCCAGCGGCATGGACGCGCCCTTGACGTTCTCGAACAGCAGCGCCGGGCCCTGCGCCCGGTTCACCCGGTCGACGATCTCCCCGACCTCCAGGTACGGGTCCACCTCCACCGTGACGCGCTTGAGGTCGCCCTCGCGCTCCAGTGCCCGCAGGAAGGACCGAAGATCGTCGTATGCCATGCCTGCCAGTATCCGCCACCGTACGGCGCGTCCCGCACGCGGCACCGGCATGCCGCGTGCACAACGTACGGTCCGCCCGCGACAGTGGACGTATCACGGTCCCGGTATGGAGGGTGGTCGTATGCAGGGTGGCGGTAGGACGGACGGTGCGCGGCTGCTCGCGGTCGCCGTCGAGGAGGCCAGGCTCGGCCTCGCCGAGGGCGGCATCCCGATCGGCGCGGCACTGGTCGGCCCGGACGGCGAGGTACTCGGCCGGGGCCACAACCGCCGGGTCCAGGACGAGGACCCCTCGACGCACGCCGAGACCGCCGCGTTCCGCGCGGCCGGCCGGCTCCGGGGCTACGGCCGGACCACGATGGTGACCACCCTGTCGCCCTGCTGGTACTGCTCGGGCCTGGTCCGGCAGTTCGGCATCGGCCGGGTCGTGGTCGGCGAGGCGGAGACCTTCCACGGCGGCCACGACTGGCTGGCCGCACACGGGGTGGAGATCGTGCTGCTGGACGATCCGGAGTGCAAGGCGCTGATGCGGGACTTCATCGCCGCCCGCCCCGAGCTGTGGTTCGAGGACATCGGCGAGTGACCCGGCGCCGCCGGCCACAGCTCCGACCGAGCCGCCGGCCGTACCGCCGACAACGCGCCGGGGGCGCGGGGCACCGTTCGCACGGTGCTCCGCGCCCCCGGGAGGCGCGTCGTTGACGACGGGTCAGCTGTGGCCGAGCTCCTCGTCCTGGTCGCTCTCGGCGACCGAGCCGCTGTTCGGGTCCGGGTGCAGCGGGAAGCTCTCGACCGTGAACTCGTCCAGGACCGGCGGCGCGGGCTGCTGCGGGGCCGGCATCACCGCGGCCTCGGAGTGGCCTCCGCAGCCGTAGTCGAGCGCGACCACCCGGCCGTCCGCCGGACCGAGCTCGTTGGCGCAGATCCCGAAGGTCTGGCTCAGTGTCCCGGCCACCGGCACCAGGAAGCCGCAGGTGGAGCAGGACGCCGGGGCGGCCTGCGCCATCGGGGTGTGCGCGCCGTAGTCCTTCTCCCACCGGTCCGCCGCCAGGTGCAGGCCGAGCCGGGACAGCACCCGCGGACGGCCCAGTCCGAGTTCCGCCGCCACCGAGGCGATCGAGCCGCGCACGGTCGGCGCGGCCAGCGCCTCCGCCCGTTCCGCGGCCGCGTCCGGCCCGAACCGGTCGTCGAGTTCGGCGGCCAGCGCGGAGTTCGGCGCGGGCTCGTCGGCGCCGCTCCAGCCCGGTTCCAGGCGGAGGTCGTCCTCCTCGGTCGGCAGCAGGTCGCCGGGGCCCATGTCGCCGGGGCGCAGCCGCTCGCTCCAGGGCACCCACTGCGGCGCGGTCAGCGCGTCCGGTCCCGGAAGCAGCACCGTTTCGTCAAGGGTGACCTGCTTGCTGCGGGAGGCGCGGGTGACCGTCACCGCCCAGCGCCAGCCCCGGTAGGCGCGCTCCCGGGTGGCGAAGTAGTGCGTGACGACCCGCTCGCCGTCGATGTCCACACCCAGGTGCTCGCCGACCGCGGCCTCACCGGCCGCCTCGACGGCGGCACCCCGGGCGAACCCGACAGCCTCGGCACACAGCCGGTCGGGGGTACGGCTTCGCGTCGTCGCAGCACTCATCACAGGATCGATTCTCTCCCAAGACTTATCCCTGGATCGCCACCGTCTCCGAGCGGCATGGCGCGCGGTGCCTGCCGGAGGGTGGCGCACGTCTCTATTCTGCGGGACGATCCGGCGCTCGGAGGTACCGAGAGCGGATCCGAACCACCGTCGGGGAGCACGCTACCCGCCGTGCCACCACGCCGGACAGTACCCCGTGGACGACTGACAGTGCCGCGTCATGACCGGTTCCGGCGGAAACTTGTGGCTCTTCGCCCTCGGCACGGCCGCCTCCAGCATGACCGGGCCCCGGTCGGGCATGCTGGCGGAGTGGCCGACGACGCGGATCAGGGGCACCGCCCCGGATCCTCCTCCGACAGCCCCTTCGCGACCGGTCCGACAGGAGCCGAGGGGCAGGCGCCCCCTGGGCAGTCGGCCGCCGACCATCTGGCCGCCCGGACGATGCACCGGCTGCACCGGGCCGCGTCGGCCACCGCGCTGGGCACCGGGCACGCGGTCAGGGCCACCGGCCGCCGGATCCGCCGGGCCACCTCCGCCGAGGGCGCGGGCGAGTCGGGGCTGGCCAAGCTGATCGAGCTGCACGCGGTGAACTCGGCCGGCGACATGATGGTCACCGTCGCGCTCGCCTCCACCATCTTCTTCTCGGTGCCCAGCGGGGAGGCCCGCGGCCGGGTCGCGCTGTACCTGCTGATCACCATGGCGCCGTTCGTGCTGCTGGCCCCGGTCATCGGCCCGCTGCTGGACCGGCTGCCGAGCGGCCGGCGCAGCGCCATGGCGCTGTCGATGCTGGCCCGGGCGGCCATCGCCTGGATGATGACCAGCTCCATCGCCGGCGGCGGGCTGACGGTCTATCCGGAGGCACTGGGCGTGCTGGTCGCCTCCAAGGCCTACGGGGTGGTCCGCAGCGTGGTGGTGCCCCGGCTGGTGCCCGAGCGGGTGACCCTGGTGAAGGCCAACTCCCGGGTCACCCTGGCCGGACTGCTGGCCACCGGGGTGGCGGGCGGCGTCGGCGGGGTGCTGCACCTGATCGGTCCGGACTGGCCGCTGCGCGGCGCCTTCCTGGTCTACCTGGCCGGCGCCTTCCTGGCGTTCTCGCTGCCGCACCAGGTCGACCTGGCCAGGGAGGAGCGGCGCGCCTCGCTGCACAGCAGCGAAACACCGTCCGACGGCCCGCGCCCCGACTCACGCGACGCCGACCCGCACGACGGCGACCCGCGCAGCGACGCGGGGGTTCCCGGCCCGGAAGCCGAACCCCCCGGTAGCCGGGCTGCGGCCCGGAGCCGGGTCGGCCTGCGTACCGTCGGGCCGTCCGTGGTGCTCGCGCTGCGTGCCGAGGGGACGCTCCGGGCCCTGTCCGGCTTCCTCACCTTCTATCTGGCGTTCCTGCTGCGCGAGCACCCGCTCGGCGGTCTGAAGCCGACCGTCGCGCTCGGTATCGCCGCGGCGGCCCTGGCCATCGGCAACGCGCTGGGGACGGCCCTGGGCTCCTGGGTGCGCTCGCGCGGGCCCGAGACCCTGGTCACGCTGATGCTGGCGCTGGCCGGCGCGGCCGCGCTGGCGGCGACGCTGGTGTACGGGATGCTGACGGTCACTCTGCTGGCCGGAGCGGCCGGTTTCACCCAGTCCCTGGGCAAGGTCGCACTGGACGCGCTGATCCAGCGCGACGTGCCGGAACAGGTCCGGACCTCGGCGTTCGCCCGTTCGGAGACGCTGATGCAGCTCACCTGGGTGCTCGGCGGCGGCCTGGGCATCGTGCTGCCGCTGATCGGCCGGGTCGGCATGGCCACCGCCACCGGCGTGCTCGCGGTGTCCCTGGGGTTCACCCTGCACGGCCTGCTCCGCCTGCACGCGGCCCACGCCCGGCCGCACCCGGCCTGAGGCCGACCGGCCTACCCCCGACGTGGCGTGATCGCGTACGGGCGGTAGCCTCAGCACCATGAGTCTCAACCGCGCTGTCGTCGCCCTCGGAGCCGTCGCCGTCGTGGGCGTCGCCACGCTCGGCTTCTCCATTCCGTTCGCCTCCTCCAAGGGCCACCCCGTCCCCAACGCCTCGGTCACCTCCGGCTCGACCTGGGACCAGTTCGCCCCGGCGAAGGACTGCTGGAACGACGGCAAGCCGCTGACCGCGAAGCAGCAGGCCGCCTGCGTCGCCGCGCTGAACAACCAGATCAAGGGCAACGCACTGCCCACCGTGGAGGCCGGCAGCAACGGCACCCTGCTGCTGAACCTGGACAAGCAGGGGGCGGACAAGGGCTGGAGCGCCTTCACCCTCGGCAACACCAACGGCACCGCCCTGGTGAGCAACACCAAGGAGCAGGCCGCGGGCCCGATCGCGACCTCCTCGCTGTTCACCGTCGACCAGACCACCGGCGCGGTCAGCACCACCGCCGTGGTCCGCATGGTCGCCGGGGACAGCTCCAGCGTCTACGGCGTCTGGCAGTTCGAGGTCAAGCAGAAGACCTCCTGATCCGGTGACCGCGTTCCCCCGACTGCTGGTGGTCACCGCCGTCGCCCCGGAGGCGGCGGCGGTGCTGCGCGGTGTCTCCGCCGCCCTGCCGCACGCGGAGCCGGTCCCGGCCACGCTGCCCGGCTACGAGCTGCAGCGCTGCGGCCCGGTGGACGTGCTCGCCGCCGGGGTCGGTCCGGCCGCCGCGGCGGCCGGCGCCGCCACCGCACTGGCGCTGGCCGGCTACGACCTGGTGGTCTCCAGCGGCATCGCCGGCGGATTCGCCCCGCTGGCCCCGCTGGGCTGCGCGGTGGTGGCCGACGAGATCGTCGCCGCCGACCTGGGCGCGGAGACCCCGGAGGGCTTCGCGACCGTCACCGAGCTGGGCTTCGGCCGGGTCCGCCACGCCACCCGGCACCACCAGCTGGTCACCGCCCGGCTGCGCGACGCCGGTCTGGTCACCGCGACCGGCCCGGTGCTGACGGTCTCCACGGTGACCGGCAGCACCGCCCGGACCACCGAACTGACGGAGCGACACCCCGGCGTGGTCGCCGAGGCCATGGAGGGTTTCGGCGTCGCCGAGGCCGCCGCCGCGCACGGGACGGCGGTGCTGGAACTGCGCACCGTCTCCAATGCCGTCGGTCCCCGCGACCGCGCGGCCTGGCGGATCGGCGAGGCCTTCACCGCGCTGACCCAGGCCTTCGCCGCACTGCCCTACGCCGACCTGCGCTGACCGCGAGGAGCCGCCATGACCATCCTGTCCACGCTCGGCGACTCCACCGCGCACAGCCGGCTGTCGACCGCGTACTCGCCCTGCCCCAACGACACCTTCGTGTTCCACGCCTGGGCGCACGGCCTGGTCGGCGGCGCCGACCTGCCCGAGGTGACCTTCGCCGACATCGACGTCACCAACGGCCGGGCCGAACGCGGCGAGCTGGATGTGCTGAAGATCTCCTACGCCGCACTGCCGTGGGTGCTGCGGGAGTACGCGCTGCTGCCGTGCGGCGGCGCGCTGGGACGGGGCTGCGGTCCACTGGTGCTGACCGGGCCCGACGCCGCGCCGGATCCGGCGGCGCTGGCCGGGAAGACCGTGGCCGTGCCGAGCGAGCGCTCCACGGCATACCTGCTGTTCCGGCTCTGGGCGGCCGAGGCGGTGCCCGGTGGGCTGGGCGCGATCACGGTGCTGCCGTTCCACGAGATCATGCCCGCGGTACGGGACGGCCGGGTGGACGCCGGCCTGGTGATCCACGAGGCGCGGTTCACCTACCAGCAGTACGGACTGCGCTGTCTGGCCGACATGGGCGAGGCCTGGGAGGCGGCCACCGGACTGCCGATCCCGCTGGGCGCGATCATCGCCCGCCGGTCGCTGGGCGCGGAACGGCTGGGCCGCCTGGCGGCGACGATCCGGGCCAGCGTGGAGTACGCCTGGGCGCACCCGGACGCCAGCCGGGAGTACGTGCTGGCGCACGCGCAGGAGATGGACCCGGCCGTGGCGGACCAGCACATCGGCCTGTACGTCAACGAGTTCACCGCCGACCTGGGCGCCGGCGGCTACGCCGCCGTCCACGCCCTGCTGGACCGCGCCGCGGCCGCCGGCCTGCTCCCCGCGGTTCCGCCGGAGCAGCTCGCCTTCCCGGCCTGACGCTCGCACCGCCGGACCGGCGGCACGGCGCGGGCCGCGTCAGCGGCCCCGCGCCGTGCCGCCGCGGTCGGCGGGTGTGGTGCACGGGTGCGGTGGAGGCCGCGGGTCAGACGTCCAGCTGGTCCGCGACGGCCCGGAGCAGGGTGGCCACCTGGTGTCCCGCCTGCTTGTCGGGGTAGCGGCCGCGCTGCAGCCCGGGCAGGATCCGCTCCAGCAGCGTGGTGAGGTCCTGGACGATGGGCGCGAGGTCGTCCGGCTTGCGCCGGTTGGCCGCGGCCAGTGACGGGGCGTCCTCCAGCAGCGTCACCGTCAGTGCCTGGTCACCCCGGTGGCCTGCGACCACGCCGAACTCGACGCGCTGGCCGGGCTTGAGTGCCTCGACCCCGCTGGGCAGAGCTTTCGAGTGCACGAAGACGTCGCCGCCGTCGTCGCGGGAGAGAAAGCCGAAGCCCTTCTCGGAGTTGAACCACTTGACCTTGCCCGTGGGCATCGGGGACCTCGTCGCTGGTGAGATGGAACCGGTGAGATGGAACTGATGAGAGGGAACTGGTGCTGGGACAGAAGAGGTGGCGGGCCGCCGAGGCGGGGTGCTCTGCGGCCGGCTCGCTGCCGGATGTGTCAGGGCCGCGCCATTGTCTCAGGTCGGCGGCACTGCGATCGAGTGAATTCACTCGCCGGAGACGCCGCGCGGCGCGTCGAGGGGTCGGAATGACCGCTGCGCCCGAGCTCTCTTGCCGCAGTCATGACACCACCCCCGATCGCTTGCCGGGCCGTGCCGGACGGTCGCGGCGCAGTCCCTGTGCGTGACGTGCATACCCTTGAGGGGTGACTACCGAAACTACGCAGCCCGGCGACGCCCTGGTCCGGGTCGGCGCGATCCTGTTCCTGATCGGCGCGGTCGCCACCGTCGCCACCGTGATCCCGCTTTTCCTGGGGACGGGCCGGCTGCCGACGGCGGCGTACTTCGCCTCGATGGTGATGCCGCTGGGCTTCGGCGTGGCCCTGGCCGGACTGCTGCGCACGGCCCGTTCGCAGCGCCGTGACCAGCGCCGGACCGGCCCCGCGACCAGCCCTGCCACCACGGAGTAGCCCCGCCGGTCAGCCGGCGAGGTGGGTGTCCAGCCAGGCCGGGAACTCGGTGAGGTCGGCCAGCACCACGTCCGCCCCCGCCGCGCGCAGTTCCCCGGCCGGGTACGGGCCGGTGGTGACGCCGACCGCCACCGCGTCCGCCGCCCGCGCGCCGACGATGTCGCCCACGTGGTCGCCGACGAAGACGGTCGCGCCCTGCTCGCGCAGCACCGCGCCCTTGTCGGACCCGAAGACGTCGCCGTGCACCTGGTCCACCGTCAGCTCCAGTGCGGCCAGGTTCAGCACGGCGTTCGGGGTGTGCTTGCCGGTGACGACGATGGGACGGCCGCCGTGGGTGCGGACGGCGGCCAGGGCCGCGTGCGCGCCCGGCAGGGCCAGGCAGTCCGCGACGCCGTGCAGCGCGTACAGGGCGCGGTATCGGTTCGCCGCCGCCTCGACCTCGTCGGCGGGGAACCAGTTCACCATCTCCCGCTCCACCGGCGGCCCGAGCCGGCTGACCACGAGCTCGCTGTCGATGGGCGTGCCGGTCTCGGCCGCGAGCAGGTCGTACACCGCCTTGATGCCGGGCCGGCTGTCGATCAGCGTCATGTCGAGGTCGAAGCCGACGGTTATCGGCGCGCGTGCAGTCATGCTGTTCACCCTAGACAGGAGACCCGGAGGGCGAACTACCGGTACGGGGCGTTCCGGTGGGGCGTACGGGGCGGGATTGATGGCGCGCCGACCCTTGTGACCCACGTCACTCCGTTCCACCATGACAGGATGCCGACCACAACAGAGCAGGCGAACCAGGAACGCAAGGCGTCCATCGCGCATGGCTTCGACCTCGTCGCCGAGACCATCGACACCACCGCGAACGGGGCGTTCTTCCAGGGACTGGGCAGGCGACTGGTGGAGCACGCGGGCCTGCGGCCCGGGGACAGGGTGCTGGATCTCGGCTGCGGCCGGGGCGCGGTACTGCTGGCCGCGGCCGAGGCGGTGGGCCCCGACGGCTACGCCGCGGGCATCGACCTGTCGCCGGCCAGCGTGCGGAGCGCCGCGGCGAGGATCACCGAGCGGCGGCTGCGCAACGTCACCGTCCGAGTGGACGACGCGGAGGACCCCGGCTTCCCGGCCCGCTCCTTCGAGGCGGTGCTGGCCGGGCTGATGCTCTTCATCACCCCCGACCCGGCCGCGGTGCTGGCCGCCGCGCACCGGGTGCTGACACCGGGCGGCCGCTTCGCCATGACCACCTTCGGCCACGAGGACCCGGCCTGGCAGCGTCCGCTGCTCGCGGCGCTGACCTTCGGCGAGCAGGACCCCGCCGAGGACGGCACCCTCGCCCAGAAGTGGAGCCGCAACCGGGGCGGCAACGGCCGTCTGCAGTCGGTCGAGGACATCGCGGCGCTGCTTGCCGAGGCGGGGTTCCGCGAGGTCAGGACGGTCGAGGAGCAGAGCGTCTCGGCGTACGCGGGGCCCGAGGACTGGTGGACCTCGGTCTGGTCCAGCGGGCGCCGCGCGGCCCTGCTGGAGTGCATTCCGCCGGAGCGGATGGACGCCGCCCGCAGGGCGGCCTTCGCCGAACTCGACAAGCTGACCGTCAACGGCGCCCTCTCCCGCCGGACCGGGATCCGCTTCACCACCGCCACCAAGGTCGGCCGGGACTGACCGGCAGGCGTCAGCCGCGCCGGATCCGGGAGATCCGCCAGGCCAGGAACGCGGTCGAGCAGGCGGCCGCGGTGCGCAGCCAGACGGCGGTGGTGCTGCGCAGCGAGGCGGTGAACTGAGCGCCGGTCAGCTGGTGGCCGGCCGGCTGGCCGTGGGTGTGGGAGTAGAACCAGAACGCGAAGACCGCGGCGACCAGCAGCGGCAGCCAGAGCCCGGCGGCATGCGCGGCGGCACGGCCGATCCGCTGCGCCACGTAGGCGAGGATCCAGCCCAGCAGCGCGACGTACCAGAGGCCCAGGACGGCGGCCGCGAGCAGGACCAGCAGCGCGAGTGACGCCAGCGGCGGCAGCGGGCCCCGTACCGGCGCCGGTACGGCCTCGACGGCCTCCTCGGCATCGGCGGCGGCCTCGGCGACCTGGGCCGGCTGGCGCCCCAGCAGGCGGCTGAGCAGCGGGCGTCCCGGGGCCGGGACGGTCTCGTCCCCGGCCGGGCCGCGCGGCCCCGGGACCCGCGCCGCGCCGTCGGCGTCCGGGTCCGTGCCGTGCGGGTCTGCGGCGCCACGGTCGGCGGCCCCACGGTCGGCAAAGCGCGGGTCGAGATCGAGGAAGTCCGGTTCCAGGGTGGTCCGCCAGCCGGGGAACTCGGCAAGCATGGCGCCGCGCAGCCGCCCCGTGCCCGCCTCCTCCGCCGACGCCCCCGCACCCCGGTCGGAGGCGGAACTCCACCAGTCCTCGGGAAGCGGGCCGGACCAGGGCCCCTGATCCGCCGGGGGCGCACTGGAGTGCACCGGAACCTGGGGACCGGCCCCGCGCTCCTCGGCGCGCACCTCCCGGCGTGCGGGAGGCTGCGGCACGCCGCCGACCACAGCACGGCGCACCACCTCGTCCGGGGTGCCGATCCGCTTGAGGATCTTCTGCACCGCCGACTTCTCCGCCCGGGGCGAGACCGGACCACCGCCCGTCCCGGCGCGCTGCCCGTCGATGGCCGAGCGCAGCCCGGCGACCAGCTGGGCCCGCTCCGCCGCGGTCAGCGGGGTGGACTGGGCCAGGTCGCCGACCCGGCTCAGATAGTCGTAGACGACGTGGTCACTCTCGATGCCCATGGCTGCGGTCACCCTCCCGATAGGCACCCGGTGGCCCCTGGATCAGAGCTTAGGGTGACCTGCTGGTTGTCACACCCGTACCCGGCGAACCGCCTCGCCACGCCCCGGCCGGGCGTGGCGGGCCCCCGCCCGTCGCAGCAGTCCACCTCCGGCGCACAAGCGGCTAGCCTGGGTCGGATGAGCAGTCGAAGCAGCAGCGGGCGCGGAGGCCGCGCCCCCGCGCCCCGCGCCGCCGCGCCGCGCACCCTGGCCGAGGAGCTCCGGGCCCGCCCCGACCAGGGCCTGGCCGCGCTGCTCCGGTCCCGGCCGGACCTGCTGCACCCGGTGCCCAGCGACCTGACCCAGCTCACCAGCCGGCTGTCCACCCGGGCGTCGATCGTCCGCGCGCTGGAGCGGCTGGACCGCTTCACCCTGCAGACCGCCGAGGCCCTCGCGGTGGCGCCGGACACCTGCGGCTACGCCACCCTGCTCGGCCTGCTCACCGGCACCGGCCGGGCCCCGTCCAACGCCGCCCCCGACACCGCCGCCGACACCCGGACCCCCGACGACGCCGGGGCCTCCACCGTGGGAGCCTCCGCCGCCGGGGCCTCCGACGGCCTGCCCGCCTCCGACCCCGCCGCCGCGCGGGCCAGGGTCAGGGCGACCACCGCCGCGCTGCCCGCCGCCCTGGCCACGCTGCGCGAGCAGGCGCTGGTCTGGGGCGGCGACGACCAGCTGCGCCTGGTCCGCACCGTGCGGGACGTGCTCGCGCCCGGCAACGGGAATCCGGGCCCCACCGGGCTCGGCCCGACCTTCGCCGAGGCCACCGGCAGCGCCGCCGCCGGTGGCGCCGGGCTCTCACCCGGGCGGCTGCAGGAGATCCTCGCCGACGCCGGCCTGCCCGCCACCCACGACCCGGTCAGCGCGGTCGCCGCACTCGCCGCGCTGTGGGCGGACCCGGACCGGGCCGACGCCCTGCTGGCCGGCGCGCCGCCCGGGGTCAAGGACGTGCTCCGGCGACTGATGTGGGGCCCGCCCTACGGCACCGCC
Organism: Streptacidiphilus sp. EB129; assembly: GCF_041262645.1. Taxonomy (NCBI): domain Bacteria; kingdom Bacillati; phylum Actinomycetota; class Actinomycetes; order Kitasatosporales; family Streptomycetaceae; genus Streptacidiphilus; species Streptacidiphilus sp. EB129. The sequence continues at coordinate 20,269 of NZ_JBGCCS010000023.1, read as the reverse complement.
CATCCGCGCGCGGTCCGCGCTGCCGAGGCCCGTACACCGGTCGAGTGGCTGCTGGCGCGCGGGGCGCTGCTGCCCGCCGGAGCAGAGAACGTGGTGCTGCCGCGCGAGGTCGCGCTCCACCTCCGGGGCGGGCTGGCACACCGGAGCACCGAACCGCAGCCGCCGGTGGTCGCCACCGCCGTCGCGCACGACCCGGAGCAGACCGACCGGACCGCCGCCGCCGAGGCCTTCACCGCCGTCCGCACCGTCGAGGAGCTGCTGGACCTCTGCAGCACCGACCCGCCCGCCGTGCTGCGCACCGGCGGACTCGGCGTCCGCGAGCTGCGCCGGATCGCCGCGGCGCTGGAGCTGCCGGAGGCCGACACCGCGTTCTGGCTGGAGCTGGCGTTCGGCGCGGGCCTGCTGGCCGCCGACGGCGAGACGGCGGAGCGGTGGGCCCCCACCCCCGGCTTCGACGACTGGCTGCGCCAGCCCGTCGCCGACCGCTGGCTGCTGCTGGCCCGGGGCTGGCTGGCCGCCACCCGGGTCTCCGCGCTGGTCGGCAGCCGGGACTCCAAGGACAAGGTGCTGGCCGCGCTCGGCCCCGACCTGGACCGGACCGCTGCCCCCGAGCTGCGCCGCGCCGTACTCGGCCTGCTGGCCTCGCTCCCGCCCGGCTGCTCCGCCGACCCGGAGGCGCTGCGCGCCCGGCTGCGCTGGCAGAGCCCGCTGCGCGGCGGCGCCGGCGGCGGCAGCACCCGGGACCATCTGGTCGGCTGGACCCTGGCCGAGGCCGAGCACCTCGGCCTGACCGGACGCGGCGCGCTGGCGGCCCACTCCCGGCGGCTGCTCGACGGCGGCGATCCGCTGCCGCTGCTGCAGCCGCTGCTGCCGGAGCCACTGGACCACGTCATCCTGCAGCCCGACCTGACCGCCATCGCCCCCGGCCCGCTGCACACCCCGCTGGCGCAGACCCTGGCGGTGGCCGCCGACATCGAGTCCAAGGGCGGCGCGACGGTCTACCGGTTCACGCCCGAGTCGGTGCGCCGCGCCCTGGACGCCGGGCGCAGCGCGGACGAGCTGCACGCCTTCCTGGCGCAGCACTCGCGGACACCGGTGCCGCAGCCGCTCAGCTACCTGGTGGACGACGTCGCCCGGCGGCACGGCCGGCTCCGGGTCGGCGCGGCGTCCGCGTACCTGCGCTGCGACGACGACGCGCTGCTCGCCGAGCTGCTGGCGGACCGCCGTGCGGTGCAGTTGCGGCTGCGCCGGCTGGCGCCGACGGTGCTGGCCGCGCAGGCCGACCCGACCACGGTGCTGACCCAGCTGCGGGCGATGGGCTACGCGCCGGCCGCCGAGTCCGCCGAGGGCGACGTGCTGATCTCCCGCCCGGACGCCAGGCGGACGCCCCCGCGCAGCGCGCCGGTCCCGGTCTCGGACGGGCCGCCGCCGGTCGGCGACGGGCTGCTGGCGGCGGCGGTGAAGGCGGTACGGGCCGGCGACCGGGCCGCGGCCGCGGTGCAGCGCGAGCCCGCCGCAGTGGGCGCGGACGCCGCCGGCGTTGTCGGCGCGGTCGGGGCGCGACCGCCGCTGCCCCGTACCGCGGCGGCGGACACCCTGGCGGCGTTGCAGACGGCGGTGCTGACCGGGGACCGGGTGTGGATCGGCTATGTCAACGCCGACGGCGCGGCCAGCCAGCGGGTGGTGGAGCCGGTACGGGTGGCCGGCGGCTACATGACCGCTTATGACCAGATGCGTGATGAAGTGCGCACGTTCAGCCTGCACAGGATCACCGGGGTGGCCGAGTTGGTCGACGATTCAGTCGACTGACTTATGATGCGCATGAATTTTCTCGCAACCGATTCATGACATTCTCACGTCTTGAACCATGCGAACCGCAGTGACAACTCACGGCAAACCCGTACATACCACTGCGTAACCCCCACCACCCCCGGAGATCCGACGCCATGCGCCCCACCATCGCCCGCCGCCGCCAGTCGCTCGTCTCGGCAGCGGCCGCCGCGCTGTTGGCGCTCCCGCTCGCAGCCTGCGGCGGCTCGTCCTCGCCGGCCCCGAGGACGCCGTCCCAGGACCTGGGCGGCTCCGGCAAGCCGACCGCCTCGGCCTCCGCGTCGACCGCCGCACCCGGCCCGACCAGCACCGTGGTGTCGATGCCGGCCGGCCCCAAGACCCCGATGACGGTCTCCCAGAACACCTCCGTCGGCCCGATCTACGTGACCACCCTGCACGGCGCCAAGTCGGGGGTGTCCGGCAAGGTGTGGGTGTGGCTGCCGCCGCAGTACAACGACCCGAGGTACGCCAACTACGGCTTCCCCGTGGTGACCATGTACTCGGGCGGCTCCAGTGCCGGGTACAACACCTGGAACGACCAGAAGCAGCTGGGCATCCAGGCCAAGGACGTGGAGCTGGCACAGCAGGGCAAGGCCAGCCCGTTCATCATGATCATGCCGATCCAGAACTTCCACGACAGCGACTTCGCGATCCAGGACTGCAGCGACATCCCGGGCCAGCCGAAGATGGCGACCTGGATGGGCGAGGACATCCCGGACTTCGTCCGCGCCAACTTCCGCACCCTGCAGAGCCGGGACGGGTGGGGCCTGATGGGCGCCTCCACCGGCGGCTTCTGCAGCGCCAAGCTCGCCCTGCAGTTCCCGCAGACCTTCAAGGCCGCGGTGCCGATCGACGGCTACTTCATCCCCGACTCCTGGTACTGGAAGGGCCACGACCCGGAGAAGGCCGCCAACAACCCGATGCTGATGGTGCCGAAGAACACCACCGAGCTCTACATGCTGCTGACCGTCGGCGGCCGCGAGGCCAACGAGCAGCAGGAGGCCGGCGACTTCATCAAGGCCGGCAAGGCCTCACCCCAGCTGCACACCTCGTACTACGTGCTGCCCCACGGCGATCACCTGACCAGCGACTTCAAGAAGGTCATCCCGATGACCCTGGAGTTCCTCAGCCAGCACCTCATGCCGCCCACTGCGGGATAGCCGGGACGTAGGGCAGACCCACGTCGGAGCGCATCGCGTCGACATCCGAGGAACGGAGCACCTCCGCCTGCCGCTCATCCGTGCTCAGAGAGCCCCACGAGGACGCGTCGGAGGCCGAGCCGACGGCGTCCCACAGGGCGGCGTCCGTGAGATCCTCGGCAGCCAGGGTCTTCGCGTTGCCGCTCCCGGCGAAGGGCCCGGACCGGTTGTCGAGCCAGGCGGCCTCGGCCCGATCCGCGGCCGCGATCTCCGGGGCGAGGGCCAGGCCGGTGCTCCACTCATCGTCCGTCAGATCGTCCGCCATCCGGGCGGGAATCTGCCGGGCCTGTTCGAGCTTCAGAAAGGCCAGCGTGGCGGCCGGGTAGGTGCGCGGCCGTGTCAGCGGTTCGGAGTAGGACCCCGCGGCGAAGCCGATAAAGCACCGCACCTGCCTGAGCCCACCGTCCCAGGTCTGCTGCGTGGGGTAGCTGTAGTGCACCACCGAGTCGACGGGCAGCATCGCCACATCGGGGAACGCCGCATACTCCGCCTGCAGACACACCCGGAAGCTGTCCGACTTGGCCTGATCCAGACCGGGGTACGAGGTGAAGGGCTCCGTCGACGAGGCGAGGAACTGCCCATCGTGCGACTGCGTGCACGGCACCTCGCTGACCCACTGGATCGCGCTCCCGGCTGGCCGGTTGAAGCAGGTGCCGGGTGCCAGCTGGTCCAGGGTCCGCGCTCCAGGTGCGAAGGGCGACCCCGCCGTCGCATGGCTGGAGGCGTACATCACCGCGGTGACCACTCCGCCCACGCCGACCAGCAACCACGCGCCCGACAGCACCAGCCCGGCTATCGCCAGCCCCTTGCCCCGCTGCCGGGTCCGGCCGATCCGCACCAGCGCGACGATGGCGAGGACCACGCTCACCGGCACAACCGCCAGCAGCCCCAACACGAACGCCGCGACGGCCTGGCCGTTCGTCCCCGAGCCCGGCTGCGGCAGCACCCGCGACGGCACCGCCCACCAGGTCTGCTGCGGCTGATCCTCGGGCGGCGTACTCATGCTTCTCTCCCCCATCGCCTATGCCGGCGCCCCGTGCCGGGCCCCCGAACCCCGACAGACTGGCACACTGGAAGGTCTGGCCCGCGCCCGGCCCTACGGAGGACTCGCTCGTGAACGACGGACCGCTGATCGTCCAATCCGACAAGACGCTCTTGTTGGAGACCGGTCACCCCCAGGCAGCCGACTGCCGACGTGCCATCGCGCCGTTCGCCGAGCTGGAGCGCGCCCCCGAGCATGTGCACACCTACCGGGTCACGCCGCTCGGGCTGTGGAACGCCCGCGCCGCCGGGCACGACGCCGAGCAGGTCGTGGACGCGCTGGTGACCTACTCCCGGTACCCGGTGCCGCACGCGCTGCTGGTCGACGTCGCCGACACCATGGCCCGGTACGGACGGCTGACGCTCAGCAAGCACCCGGTGCACGGACTGGTGCTCAGCTGCACCGACCGTCCGGTGCTGGAGGAGGTGCTGCGCTCCAAGAAGATCGTCCCGCTGGTCGGCCAGCGCATCGACCCCGACACCGTCGCCGTGCACCCCTCCGAGCGCGGCCAGATCAAGCAGGTGCTGCTCAAGCTCGGCTGGCCGGCCGAGGACCTGGCCGGGTACGTCGACGGCGAGGCGCACCCGATCGAGCTGGAGCCGGACGGCTGGGAGCTGCGCCCCTACCAGCAGCAGGCCGTCGAGGGCTTCTGGCACGGCGGCTCGGGCGTCGTGGTGCTCCCCTGCGGCGCCGGGAAGACGCTGGTCGGAGCGGCGGCGATGGCCACCGCCAAGGCGACCACGCTGATCCTGGTCACCAACACCGTCTCGGCCCGCCAGTGGAAGCACGAGCTGGTGAAGCGCACCTCGCTGACCGAGGAGGAGATCGGCGAGTACAGCGGCCAGCGCAAGGAGATCCGGCCGGTCACCATCGCCACCTATCAGGTGATGACGACCCGGCGGAAGGGCGTCTACTCCCACCTGGAGCTCTTCGACTCCCGCGACTGGGGCCTGATCGTCTACGACGAGGTGCACCTGCTGCCCGCGCCGGTGTTCAAGTTCACCGCCGACCTGCAGGCCCGCCGCCGGCTCGGACTGACCGCGACCCTGGTCCGCGAGGACGGCCGGGAGGGCGACGTGTTCTCGCTGATCGGGCCGAAGCGCTTCGACGCTCCCTGGAAGGAGATCGAGGCCCAGGGCTACATCGCCCCGGCCGACTGCTGCGAGGTCCGGGTCACCCTCACCGAGCACGAGCGGATCGCCTACGCCACCGCCGAACCCGAGGAGCGGTACCGCTTCTGCGCGACCACGGCGACCAAGCGCCGGGTCACCCAGGCACTGGTGGAGAAGCACCGGGGCGTACCCACCCTGGTCATCGGCCAGTACATCGACCAGCTCGACGAGCTCGGCGAGGTCCTGGGCGCGCCGGTGATCAAGGGTGAGACCACCAACCCGCAGCGCGAGAAGCTCTTCGACGCCTTCCGGAACGGCGAGATCACCGTGCTGGTGGTCTCCAAGGTCGCGAACTTCTCCATCGACCTGCCCGAGGCCACCGTGGCCATCCAGGTCTCCGGCACCTTCGGGTCCCGCCAGGAGGAGGCCCAGCGGCTCGGCCGGGTGCTCCGCCCGAAGGCGGACGGGCACACGGCGCACTTCTACTCGGTGGTCGCCCGGGACACCCTCGACCAGGACTACGCGGCGCACCGCCAGCGCTTCCTGGCCGAACAGGGCTACGCCTACCGGATCATCGACGCGGACGACGTGCTCTGACCCCGTGACCTGCGGTTTCGGTAAGCGGTGACGGTCAGCGGTGCTGCTCAGCGGTGACGGTCGAGGCCGTCGCCGCCGAGCAGCACCACCCGGAGGGTGGTGTCGAGGAACACCCCCGCGCCGCGCAGCGCGGTGCGCAGCGGGCCGAGGTGCGAGGACCTGTCGGCGGCACCGGAACCGGTGCTGCCGTGGGTGGTGGGAGCGGTCTGCCGGGGGACTGCTGTACTGGACGGAGTGGCGCCGCGGGCCCGAATGGGGGCCACGGCCTGGGATGAGATCTGTGCGGTAGCCATACCTCCACGGTAGTTTTCCGGCCCCCTTCCGGACGTCGGCCGAAAGTCCTGTTCAGCGGTGTACGTCCGGTCCTCCCGGAGGGCTACGGCCCTCCTCCGGAAGTCAGGGTTCCCCCTGAGGCACCGGGTGACGGACCGGAAAACCGTTCGCGCTCCTTCGACTCCAGGTCTAGGATGGCCGGTCTGCCGCCTCTCCCCCCGTTTCCGGGGCCCGGGGAGTGCGCCGCCCGGCCGGTACCGGGCGGCTCTCAAACTCCATGTCAGAACTTTGAGACCGCTGCGCGCCGGGCACCCCCGGTGTCCCGCAGCCGGGAAGGCTTCACCGTGCCCGCGCACACCCCGTCCCCGCAGACCGCCACCGCGCCCACCCCGCGCCCGGACGCCGGTCCGTCCCGGACCGATCCCACCCCGGCTGATCCGTCCCCGGCTGACCCGTCCCGGGCCGACCTGTCCCAGCAGCCGCTGCAGCGCGAACGCGCCCATCTCGCGTCCTCCCGGGCCGCGCTGCGCGCCATGCGCGCGGACGTGGAGTCGCTGGACCTGCGCGACGTCACCGGCAACTGGGTCAACGCCGCCATCCTGCAGCGCGAGGTCTCCGACCGGATCAAGGCCCTGGCCGACCTCGCGCACACCCCGCTGTTCTTCGGCCGCCTCGACTACCTGCACGCCCCCGGCCGCGAGCTGACCGAGGGCGCCACCGGCAACGGCGACGGCTCCGGGGAGGGCGAGCAGTTCTACATCGGGCGGCGCCACGTCCACGACTCCCACGGCGACCCCATGGTCATCGACTGGCGCGCGCCGGTCTCCCAGCCGTTCTACCGGGCCAGCCGCAAGGACCCGCTGGACGTCGGCCTGCGTCGCCGCTTCGGCTACACCGGCGGCGAGTTGACCGCCTACGAGGACGAGCACCTGACCGACGCCGAGGAGACCGAGCAGACCAGCGCCCTGCTCGCGGCCGAGATCGAGCGCCCCCGCGTCGGCCCGATGCGCGACATCGTCGCCACCATCCAGCCCGAGCAGGACGAGATCGTCCGTGCCGACGTGAACGGCACGGTCTGCGTCCAGGGAGCGCCCGGCACCGGGAAGACCGCCGTCGGCCTGCACCGTGTCGCCTACCTGCTCTACGCCCACCGCGAGCGGCTGGCCCGCACCGGCACCCTGGTGATCGGCCCGAACCGGTCCTTCCTGCACTACATCGAGCAGGTGCTGCCGGCCCTCGGCGAGCTGGACGTGGCCCAGGCCACGGTGGAGGAACTGGTCGGCCATGTGGCCGTGACCGGTGCCGACCCCGCCGTCACCGCGATCATCAAGGGCGACGCCCGGATGGCGCGGGTGCTCCGCAACGCGGTCCGGGACGGGATCCGGATGCCCGCCGAGCCGTGCGTGGTGGTCCGGGGATCCCGCCGGTGGCGCATCCCGGCGTACGAACTGGAGGAGATCACCCGCGAGCTGATGGACCGTGACATCCGCTACGGGGCGGCGCTGGCCGCGCTTCCGCAGCGGATCGCCCACGCCGTGCTGGTGAAGATGGAGAACGGCGGCGAGGCCCCCGACGACCGGGTGCAGGACGCGGTGGCCCGCAACGCCGCCGTGAAGGCCACGGTCAAGGCGATCTGGCCGGCCGTGGACCCGGCCAAGCTGGTGTTCCGGCTGCTGTCCGACGCGGAGTTCCTGGCCCGCTGCGCCGACGGCGTGCTGACGGCGGCCGAGCAGCAGGCGGTGCTCTGGCCCAAGCCGCCGCGCGGCGTCCGGTCCGCGCCGTGGTCGCTGGCCGACGCGGTGCTGGTGGACGAGGCGCGCGACCTGGTGGAGCGGACCCACTCGCTGGGCCATGTGGTCCTCGACGAGGCCCAGGACCTCTCCCCGATGCAGTACCGGGCCGTCGGCCGCCGCTGCACCACCGGGTCGGCCACGGTCCTCGGCGACATCGCCCAGGGGACCACCCCGTGGGCCACCGCGACCTGGGCGGAGGCGCTGGAGCACCTCGGCAAGCCGGACTCGCGGGTCGAGGCGCTGACCAAGACCTTCCGCGTGCCCAGCGAGGTGATCCGCTACGCCTCCCGGCTGCTGCCGGGCATCGCCCCCGACCTGGCCCCGGCCGAGTCGGTGCGTGAGTCCGAGGGCGCGTTGACGATCAGTCACATCCCGTCCCCGCCACCGGCCGACGACTCCGCCGCACTGGACGCCACGGTCTCCGCGACCCCGGCCGAGCTCACCGACGCGGTGATCGCGGCCAGCCGGGAGACGCTGCGCCGCGAGGGCTCGATCGGCCTGATCGCCGCCGACGACCGGGTGCCGCTGCTCGCCGCGGCACTGCGGGACGCCGGGCTGCACTACCTCGACCCGGGCGTGGAGACCTCGGCCGAGACCCGGCTGACGCTGGTCCCGGCCTCGCTGGCCAAGGGCCTGGAGTACGACCACGTCGTTCTGGACGAGCCCGCCGCGATCATCGACGGCGAGCCCGACCTGCGGACCGGGCTGCGCCGCCTGTACGTCTGCCTCACCCGCCCGGTCTCCGGCCTGACGGTGCTGCACTCCCGCCCGCTCCCACCGGCGCTGGTGCACTGACGCCCGGCGGCCCGGCACCCGGCCGATCGAACGACGCACGAGGCCCGCGAGCGACCGTCACCCCGAGGCACGGCCCCTGGCGGTCACGCCGCGGCGTGGGCCTCGGCGGTCACGCCGCGGCGTGGGCCTCGGTGTCGACCAGCCGGCGCCACTGCTGGACCAGGCCGGTGTCGACCGGCGTCTCCCAGCCTCCGGTCCGCACCATCCCGCCGACGTGGAAGCCGTCGACCCCCACCGCGAGCAGGCCGGGGACGTGCTCGGACTTGAGACCGCCGCCGACCAGGATCCGCGGCACGTAGCCGGGCTGGCCGGAGCGGGGCACCTCGGCGGCGAGCACGCCCAGGCCGTTGGCCACCCCCGCAGGCGAACCCGCCGTCAGCACGGTGTCCAGACCGGGCAGTCCGTCGATCGCGGTACGGACCGCCGTACGGTCCTCGGCGTGGTCGAGCGCCCGGTGGAAGGTCCACCGGCAGCCGGGCACGACGCCGAGGACGGTGCGCACCGCGTCCAGGTCGACGTCTCCGTCCGGGGTGAGGAAGCCGAGGACGAACTCCTCGGCGCCCTCGGCGCGGAGCCGCTCGGCTCTGACGCAGAGCTCGTCCAGGTCGCCCGGCAGGAAGCCGTCACGGATCCGCAGCATCACCCGCAGCGGGAGGTGTACCGCGGCGCGGATGCGCGCGAACTCGTCGACGGAGGGTGTGAGTCCGTCGGCTGCCATGTCGGTGACCAGCTCCAAGCGGTCGGCACCACCGGCGGCTGCGGCCACCGCATCCTGCGCGGATGTGGCGATCACCTCGAAGATTGGTCTAGACATATCGCTAAGCCTGCCACATCCGGCCGCCGCGCGGCGAGCCCTGCCGAAGCCTTGATCACGCAATGTTTCCCCGTCCGTTCCCTCACACTGTGGTCATGCCGTCGCCGCCGCATCCCGACACCGCCCTCGCCGCCGACCTGCTGGCCCACTGGGTGGCCCTGCTGGAACGGGTCCGCCGGCCCGGTTCCCCTCCCCCGGCGCCGTTCGGTGACGAACTGCTGCGCCGCTGGTCCGAGCCGCAGCGGCGGTACCACACGCTGAGCCATCTGGCCGCGGTGCTGGCGGAGGTCGACCGGCTCGCGGACCAGGCCGACCACCCCGACGCGGTGCGGCTGGCCGCCTGGTTCCACGACGCGGTGTACGCGCCGGACCGCTCCGAGAACGAGGAGCGCAGCGCGCGGCTCGCCGAGCGGGTGCTGCCGGAGGCGGGGGTCCCGGCGGCGGTGGTCGCGGAGACCGCCCGGCTGGTCCGGCTGACGACCGCCCACGAGCCCGCCGACGGCGACCGGAACGGCGCGGTCCTGTCCGACGCCGACCTCGCCGTCCTCGGCGGCCCGGAGCCCGCCTACGCGGCCTACGCGGCCGCCGTACGCGAGGAGTACGCCTTCGTCCCCGACCCGGACTTTCGCGCCGGCCGCGCGGAGATCCTGCGGCAGCTCCTCGCCCAGCCCCGGCTCTACCGCACCCCCGCCGCCCGTGCCGCCTACGCGGACCGCGCCCGCGAGAACCTCACCACCGAACTCGCTCGGCTGACGGCGGACGACGGTGCGGCGCAAAGCGACACGACGGTCAGCGACACGACGGACGGCGGCCCGGCGGCGTAGCGACCCCGCACGCCGTGCGGGCCCGCAGGGCGGGATCCGGGTTCGGCAGGTGCCGGGTTCGGCGGGGCCGGCCGCGAGGGCCCGGACCGGGAGGCGCTGAGCCGCGGCGCGGTCAGCCCTTGCGGCGGCGGAGGCCGGCGGTGGTGAGCCGGGAGACCAGCTCGCGGCTGCGGACCGGCCGGGCGCCGAGGGCGAGGGCCGCCGCGTAGTGGTGCTCGGGGATGTCGTAGTGATCGCGTTCGAATCCGCGGGACGGGACCCCCAGCTCCCGCGCGAAGGCGTGCAGTTCCTCGTAGGAGACGTCGCTGACCAGGTGGGACCAGAGCCGGCCGTGACCGGGCCAGGTCGGCGGGTCGATCAGGATCACGGGCCCAGCTCCCCGACCGGGGCGACCACGACCCCCTCCTTCGGGCAGACCCAGTGCGGGTCCGGGCCGAGCTCCGGCTCGACGCTGAGAGCCTGCGGGTCACCCTCCACGGCGCAGGACCCGCACAGCGGCCAGCGTCCGTACGCCTCCAGCAGGGCGTCCTGCACGTCCTGGGCGACCAGCCCCAGCACGTAGTCCCTGCCGTCCGGCCACTGCTCGACCCACCAGCGGCGCTGGGCGACGGCGTCCTCCAGCAGCGAGACGACCGTGGCATCGGCGACGTCACGCGCGGTCAGGTCGCGCAGTACCCCGGCGCGGGCGGTGTGCAGTGCGGCTTCGAGTGTGTCGGCGTCCATCCGCCCAGTGTCTCAAACCGCGCCACTCCCTCCCGGTCGGTGGCGCCGCCCCGGCCCGGCAACGCCGCGAGGCGGCCCGCCCCGAAGGGAGGACCGCCTCGCAGTGTGAAGCACTACAGCAGTACGGCAGTGCTGCTGCGCAGCAGATGCCGCGGTGAAGCCTGGAGCGTCTGATCCGGAGGGATCAGAAGTCCATGTCGCCACCCGGCATGCCGCCGCCCGCGGGGGCACCGGCCTTCTCGGGCTTGTCGGCGATGACGGCCTCGGTGGTGAGGAAGAGCGCGGCGATGGAGGCCGCGTTCTGCAGCGCGGAGCGGGTGACCTTGGCCGGGTCGATGATGCCGGCCGCGATCAGGTCCACGTACTCGTTGGTGGCGGCGTTGAGGCCCCAGCCGGGCGCCAGGTTGCGCACCTTCTCCACGACGACGCCACCCTCAAGGCCGGCGTTGACGGAGATCTGCTTGAGCGGGGCCTCCAGGGCCACGCGGACGATGTTGGCACCGGTGGCCTCGTCGCCCTCCAGCTCCAGCTTGTCGAAGGCCACCGAGGCCTGCAGCAGCGCGACGCCACCACCGGCGACGATGCCCTCCTCGACGGCCGCCTTGGCATTGCGCACGGCGTCCTCGATGCGGTGCTTGCGCTCCTTGAGCTCGACCTCGGTCGCGGCACCGGCCTTGATGACGGCCACGCCGCCCGCGAGCTTCGCCAGGCGCTCCTGGAGCTTCTCGCGGTCGTAGTCCGAGTCGCTGTTTTCGATCTCGGCGCGGATCTGGTTGACCCGGCCGGCGACCTGGTCGCTCTCGCCGCCACCGTCGACGATGGTGGTCTCGTCCTTGGTGACGACGACCTTGCGGGCGCGGCCGAGCAGCTCCAGACCGGCGTTCTCCAGCTTGAGGCCGACCTCCTCGGAGATGACCGTGCCGCCGGTGAGGATGGCGATGTCGCCGAGCATGGCCTTGCGGCGGTCGCCGAAGCCCGGGGCCTTGACGGCGACGGACTTGAAGGTGCCGCGGATCTTGTTGACGACCAGGGTCGACAGGGCCTCGCCCTCGACGTCCTCGGCGATGATCAGCAGCGGCTTGCCGGACTGCATGACCTTCTCCAGGATCGGGAGCAGGTCCTTGACCCCGCCGATCTTGGAGTTGGCGATCAGGATGTACGGGTCCTCGAACGAGGTCTCCATACGCTCCAGGTCGGTGGCGAAGTACGCCGAGATGAAGCCCTTGTCGAAGCGCATGCCCTCGGTGAGCTCGAGCTCCAGACCGAAGGTCTGCGACTCCTCGACGGTGATGACGCCTTCCTTGCCGACCTTGTCCATCGCCTCGGCGATGAGCGCGCCGATCTGCTCGTCGGCGGCGGAGATGGAGGCGGTGGAGGCGATCTGCTCCTTGGTCTCCACGTCCTTGGCCTGCGCCAGCAGCTCGGCGGAGACGGCCTCGACGGCCTTCTCGATGCCGCGCTTCAGGGCCATCGGGTTGGCGCCGGCCGCGACGTTGCGCAGGCCCTCGCGGACCAGGGCCTGGGCCAGCACGGTGGCGGTGGTGGTGCCGTCGCCCGCGACGTCGTCCGTCTTCTTGGCGACCTCCTTGACGAGCTCGGCACCGATCTTCTCGTACGGGTCCTCGAGCTCGATCTCCTTGGCGATGGAGACACCGTCGTTGGTGATCGTGGGGGCGCCCCACTTCTTCTCAAGGACGACGTTGCGGCCCTTGGGGCCGAGCGTGACCTTGACAGCGTCGGCGAGCTGGTTCATCCCGCGCTCAAGGCCGCGACGAGCTTCCTCGTCGAAGGCAATGATCTTGGCCATGGAAGTGGTCCTCCCGGACAGGGTGGCTGCGTGTGGACCGCGCTGGCGCCCGCGACGGACGGACCCGGCCTGCGACGGTCACTTCCCGGCGCGCCCGGGGCCTCACCTACCCGGCCCGTTGTCACTCTCTACCTCAGAGTGCTAACGCCAATGATTAGCACTCACCCCTGCCGAGTGCAAGCAGATCTCCCCGGAGCCGGGCCCCGGAACGCCCGCAGGTCCGTACCCCGAGGGGTACGGACCTGCGGGAAGACCTGCGTGGATGCTTCGTTTGGAACGAGGCTCAGCCGGTCCTGTCGTCAGTCAGCGGTTGCTCGACCGAGGGTCACACCACACGGACCATGTCCGCCTGCGGACCCTTCTGACCCTGCGAGATCTCGAACTCGACCCGCTGGCCCTCTTCGAGCGACCGGTACCCGTCCATCTGGATCGCGCTGTAGTGGACGAACACGTCCGCACCACCGTCGACCGCGATGAAGCCGTACCCCTTCTCCGCGTTGAACCACTTGACGGTGCCCTGAGCCATTCCAAACTCCCCTATTACTGGCCCTTTCACGGACCGCACTCCGCGGACCGGGCCGAGGCGGCCACGCATGGCGCGGTGCTTCAGCCGACGCTGAATGTATCCACTCAGATGCCCTCCGCAACAGGGCATAAGGGAGGGAATTCTTACGGAGCCACAAGGGGCATTAGCGGGCGAATACCCGCATAGCACGGCAATTCGGTCCGGACATAGCGGACCTGACCGACAAATCGATCCAGGAATTCCTGTGCAGCCAGAGCGCCTCCGCGCCGCATGCCGTCTCAGTCACCGGGACGCCCGGCCGCTGCCGGGCAGGGTGGACGGCCAGGTGGTACACGTGGCGTGAGCGAAGGGATTGGCCGGAAGTGCCGTACGTGACGTACCCGCAAGGGCGGACCACCGGTAACCGGAAGCAACTGTACCCCTCCGCGGGTGGAGATCCGTGCACAGGGCACGTGCCGCCGGTGTACGCATGGAAAACAACGGAACCGGGATACCCGCGAATAGCGGGCGGCCCGGTTCCGAGTTGTTCTGGGAATTACTCTGCGTCAGCAGCCGCCGGCCACGGCCGGGATCACCGAGACGCTCGCGCCGTCCGGAACGGCCGTCTCCAGACCCTCCGCGAAACGCACGTCGTCGTCGTTCACGTACACGTTGACGAAGCGGCGCAGCTTGCCGGCGTCGTCCAGGATCCGGCCGCTGATACCGGTGTGGTTCGCCTCCAGATCGGCGATCACGGCCGCGAGGGTGGCGCCCTCGGCCGCGACCTCGGCGGCCCCGCCGGTGTAGGTGCGGAGGATGGTGGGGATTCTGACGGAAACGCTCATGCTGGTACTCCTCTGCTTCGCCCGCTCAGGCGAGTCGGTTCCCTCGCTTCGCCTGCTCAGGCGAGGCCGGCCTCTCGGAACGAGACCAGGGTGGGGCGGATGGTGGCGGAAAGGCCGGTGGTCGGCTCCACCGCGTCCAGGGTCTTCAGGCCGTCGCCGGTGTTGAGGACGACGGTCTCGGCGGCCGGGTCGAGCAGACCGTTCTTGATCAGCTTCTGCAGCACGCCCACGGTCACCCCGCCCGCCGTCTCGGCGAAGATGCCCTCGGTGCGCGCCAGCAGCTTGATCGCGTCCACCACCTGCTCGTCGGTGACGTCCTCCACCGCGCCCCCGGTGCGGCGGCAGATGTCCAGCACGTAGGGGCCGTCCGCCGGGTTGCCGATGGCCAGCGACTTGGCGATGGTGTTCGGCTTCTGCGGGCGGATCACGTCGTGGCCGGCCTTGAAGGCCACCGAGACCGGGGAGCAGCCCTCGGCCTGGGCGCCGAAGATCTTGTAGGGCCTGTCCTCGACCAGCCCGAGGGCGATCAGCTCCTTGAGACCCTTGTCGATCTTCGTCAGCTGGGAGCCCGAGGCGATCGGGATGACCAGCTGGTCCGGCAGCCGCCAGCCGAGCTGCTCGCAGATCTCGTACGCCAGCGTCTTGGAGCCCTCGCCGTAGTACGGGCGGAGGTTGACGTTGACGAAGCCCCAGCCCTCGCCGGCCGGGTCGCCGATCAGCTCCGAGCAGAAGCGGTTCACGTCGTCGTAGTTGCCCTCGATGCCGACCAGCTCGCCGCCGTACACGGCGGCCATCACGATCTTGCCCTGCTCCAGGTCGTGCGGGATGAAGACGCAGGAGCGCAGCCCGGTTCGGGCGGCGGCGGCACCGACCGCGCCGGCCAGGTTGCCGGTCGACGAGCAGGACAGGGTGGTGAAGCCGAAGGTGCGGGCGGCCTCGACGGCGATGGCGACCACGCGGTCCTTGAAGGAGTGCGTCGGGTTGCCGGAGTCGTCCTTGACGTAGAGGGCGCCGGTGACGCCCAGCTCGCGGGCCAGGTTGTCGGCCTTGACCAGCTTGGTCCAGCCCGGGTTGAGGTTGGGCCGGGAGGCCACGTCGGGCGAGACCGGCAGCAGCGGCGCGTAGCGCCAGATGTTGGTGGGGCCCGCCTCGATCCGGGCGCGCAGCGCCTCGGGGTCTCCGGTGGGCAGGTCGTAGGCCACCTCAAGGGGGCCGAAACACTCGCTACAGGCGAAGTCGGGGGCCAGTTCGCTCCGCGCGCCGCACTCGCGGCAGGACAGGGCGACGGCGGGGCCGAACGAGTCGGATGTCAGTGGTGCAGCTACCATGATGGCGAGGCCCTCTCTCCTCATCTTCCCCGCGGCGCGTCTCGCCGCAGGACGGAATTGGCACCTTCCCGACCAGCGCCGCAGTGGCGGATGGCAGGGGGGTTGCCGGGACTTCAACGGGCCGTTCCCTCAGTCCCTCTGGATGAGCTCTATGGCGGTCGGTCGCTGCCGCGCCGCGTTTGTGATGATGGCCGTACACCCGCCGAGCGGCGGTGGTAGGTCGTCCCCAAGACTGTAACCGAAGCCCCGCCCACGATCACGGGTCGTCCGCGAGGCGAGACACGCGCCATGACGGACGGTGCCACAAAGAATGAGGAGCCCTGTGCTTGACGAGGTCGCGGACTGGCTGCGCCGCCGCTCCTGGGCGGCCGCCGACCGCTCGCTCCCGGAACTGCTGGCAGCCAAACGGGCTACCGGCAGCACGGTCAGCGTGGTGCTCCCGGCGCTGGACGAGGAGGCGACCGTCGGCGAGATCGTCACGGCGATCCGCCGCGACCTGATGGAGGCCGTGCCGCTGGTCGACGAGCTGGTGGTGGTCGACTCCGGCTCCAGCGACCGCACCGGGCAGGCCGCGGCCGCGGCCGGGGCGCGGGTGGTGCACCGCGACGACATACTGCCCCGGCTCCCCGCGGTGGCCGGGAAGGGCGAGGTGCTCTGGCGGTCGCTGCTGGTCACCGGCGGCGACATCGTCTGCTTCGTCGACGCCGACCTGCGGGCGTTCGACTCGGCGTTCGTCTCCGGCATCGTCGGGCCGCTGCTGACCGACCCCGGGGTGGCCTTCGTCAAGGCCATGTACGACCGGCCGCTGGAGACCGCGACCGCGCACGACCCGGCCGGCGGCGGACGGGTCACCGAACTGGTCGCCCGACCGCTGCTGAACCTCTACTGGCCGCTGCTGGCCGGCTTCGTCCAGCCGCTCGGCGGCGAGTACGCCGCGCGCCGCTCGCTGCTGGAACGGCTGCCCTTCCCCACCGGGTACGGGGTGGAGCTCGGACTGCTGGTGGACGCCCTGGAGCTGGCCGGCCTGGACGCACTCGCCCAGGTGGACGTCGGCGTGCGGCACCACCGGCACCAGGACGCCCGGGCACTGGGCCGGATGGCGGCCGCCATCCAGCTCACGGCGATGGAGCGGTTGTCCCGCGGCCACCGGCTGAAGCTCGCCGACGACCTGGCCGAGGAACTGGCCACGCCCCGGATCACCCAGTTCACCCGCACCGCGGACGGCTTCACCCCGACCACCGCCGACATCGCGGTGAGCGAGCGCCCGCCCCTCGTCACGCTGCTCGACCTCACCACGCCCGGCTTCACCACGCCCGACCCCGACGCGCCCGACCTCAACGCGCCCGATGCCGCTCCGCGCGAAGCCACCGCACCAGACGCCAACGCTCCCGAAGCCACTGCTTCCGACGCCACTGCGCCGAATCATCACGTTTGACCATGTCCACCCGAGGCAAGGTAGGGACCATGCCCAACGCCAGCGAAGCCAGGATTCTGCTCGCCTCCAACCGCGGACCGGTGTCCTACACCGTCGAGGACGACGGCACGCTGACCCCGCGCAGAGGCGGCGGCGGGCTGGTGTCCGGCCTCTCCGCCATCGGCGAGGAGGTGGACTCGGTCTGGGTCTGCGCCGCGCTCTCCGAAGGGGACCGCGCCGCGACCCGGCAGGGCCGCACCGACCCGTCCGTGCGCATGCTGGACATCGACCCGGGCACCTTCGCCCGCGCCTACAACGGCATCGCCAACTCCACGCTCTGGTTCGTCCACCACCTCATCTACAACACCCCGACCAGCCCCGTCTTCGGCGCCGCCTTCCGTCGCGAGTGGGCCTCCTACGAGGCCTACAACACCGCCTTTGCCGAGGCGCTGGCGGCGGCCGCGGCACCCGGGGCGACCGTGCTGGTCCAGGACTACCACCTGTCACTGACACCCCGGCTGCTCCGCGCGCTGCGCCCGGACCTGCGCATCGGCCACTTCTCGCACACCCCCTGGGCGCCGCCGGACTACTACCGGCTGCTGCCCGACGACATCGCCCGCGACGTGCTCACCGGCATCCTCGGCGCGGACCGCGCCGGATTCCTCACCCAGCGCTGGGCCGCCGCCTTCGCCGACTGCTGCGAGGCCGTGCTGGGCGCGGAGGTCGACCGGGACGCCCTCACGGTCACCCACCAGGGCCGGCGCACCCGGCTCGGGGTGCACGCGCTCGGCGCCGACGGCGACTTCCTCCGCGAGCGCGCGCACCGTCCGGACGTGGACGCCCGCCTCAGCGCCCTGCGCGAGGCCGTCGGCGGCCGGGCCACGGTGGTCCGGGTCGACCGCACCGAGCTGTCCAAGAACATCGTTCGCGGCCTGCACGCCTACCGGCATCTGCTGCGCACCCGCCCCGAATGGCTGGACCGGGTGGTGCACATCGCCTTCGCCTACCCCTCCCGGCACGACCTGCCCGAGTACCGCGAGTACACCGCCTCGGTGCTGCGCACCGCCCAGGAGATCAACGACGAGTTCGGCACCCCGACCTGGCAGCCCGTCATGCTCCACGTCGACGACGACTTCCCGCGCTCGCTGGCCGCCTACCGGCTCGCGGACGTGGCCCTGGTCAACCCGATCCGGGACGGGATGAACCTGGTCGCCAAGGAGATCCCGGTGGTCTCCGACGAGGGCTGCGCGCTGGTGCTGTCCCGCGAGGCCGGCGCCCACGCGGAGCTGGGCGAGGACGCCGTGACGGTGAACCCGTACGACGTCATCGCCACCGCGGAGGCCCTGCACCGGGCGCTGACCATGCCGCGCGGGGAGCGCACCGACCGCTGCAAGCGGCTGGCGGCGGCCGGCACCGCACTGCCGCCGTCGGCCTGGTTCCTGGAGCAGTACACCGCCCTGACGGAGGGCCAGCCGCCGGAGTAGGACGGACCGTCAGTCAACGGAGGAGAGCTCCCCGGCCAGCCGTCCGAGCAGCTCGACCACGCCCTCGGGGCCGGGCACGATCAGGTCGGCGCGCTCGGCGAGGGCGCGGACCGGCGGCTCGCCGGTGCTGGGCGCGCTGCACACCAGCAGGCCGGGCAGGCCCCGGCTCGCCCGCAGCGCGTCGACGGCGTCGTAGGCGGTGAGGTCGCCGAGGTCGTCGCCCGCGAAGAGGACGCTTCCGGCCGCCCGTTCGCGCAGGAAGGCGGTGAGCACCACGCCCTTGTCCATCCCGGGCGGACGCAGCTCCAGCACCATCCGTCCGGGCTCCACGGCGAGGCCGTGCCGGTCGGCGGCGGCCCGCAGCGGGGCGTCCAGCAGGGCGAGCGCCTCGTCCGGTGCGGCGGTACGGCGGGTGTGCACGGCCAGGGCGTGGCCCTTGTCCTCGATCCAGGCGCCCTCGGGAGTTCCGGCGGCGGCGAGCAGGCCGGGCAGCTCCGGGCGCAGCGCGGTGACGCCGGGGTGCTCGGCCGGTGCGCTCAGCTCTCCGGTCGCCGCGTCCCAGCGCTCCAGGCCGTAGTGCCCCAGCACCGTGAGGTGCTCCAGACCCGCCACCCCGGCGAACCCGCCAAGCCGCACCGCCGTCGCCGCCGGACGGCCGGTCACCACGACGACCGCGCCCACCAGCGGCGCCAGCCGCGACAGCGCGGGGACCACGCCGGGGTGCGCGTACGCCTGCTCCGGGTCGGCCACGATCGGCGACAGCGTCCCGTCGAAGTCAAAGGCGAGCACGGCCCGCGCCGGCTCCCCCCGCAACGCCTCCAGCCCGATCCGCCCGTCATCACTCAGCTTCTCGAAGAGGTTGCCCATACCTCCGACCCTAGCCATCTACCTCAAGGGGCGCGGGGAACTGCGCGACCAGCCACCCACAAACGCGCCACCCCGGCAGCACCGCACCCCCTCCCCGCTGGGGCCTTACCGCCGCGCCCTCCGCTGATCCCGAAGCCGCCGCAGCCGGTTCACCAGGACGGGGTCATGGACCAGCGCAGCCTCGCGGTCGAGCAGCCCGTTCAGCAGCTGGTAGTAGCGGACCGGCGCCAGACCCAGCTGCTCGCGTATCGCGGCCTCCTTGGCGCCGGGCGTGCGCCAGTAGCGCTGTTCCAGGGCCAGAACGGCGCGGTCGCGGTCGGTGAGCTCGTCGGCCATCTCCGGGTTCCTCCGCATCCGCTCTGGACGATGTTCTGGGCAGTGTGACGATACGACCTGTCATTCTGCCGTCCGGGTACGACACACTGTGCCGCTCCCCGGCCGACGCCGGTTGAGGCTAGCGTCGAGGCCATGACCAGCATGAGTTTCGCCGTACACATCCCGGACGCGGAGTTGGAGCCGGACCCGCTCGACCCGGAGCAGATCGTCGAGGGCGACCCCGAGGTGTCCGGAAAGGTCCTCTGGGAGTCCGAGGACGGCACCCAGATCCGTGGGATCTGGCAGATCACCCCGGGCGTCGTCACCGACACCGAGGCCAACGAGCTGTTCGTGGTGGTCAGCGGCCGCGCCACCATCGCCGTCGAGGACGGCCCCACCTTCGACGTCGGCCCCGGCGACGCGTGTGTCCTGCGTGAGGGCGACCGCACCGTCTGGACCGTCCACGAGACGCTGCGCAAGGCGTATCAGATCACGCTGAGCTGACCGGGGCGTCCTGGCAGGAGACAGGGGCGCGGGACCCTTGCCCGTCCGACCGTATCCGGTCCGACGGGCAGGGCCCCGCGCCTCTTGTCGTACCTCTGCCTGGTTATTTGACGGAGCCTGCGGTGAGGCCGGAGACGACTTTGCCTTCGATGAGGGCGAACAGGATGATGACGGGGATGGTGGCGATGACGGAGCCGG
>NZ_JBGCCS010000022.1:0-133302 GCF_041262645.1 Streptacidiphilus sp. EB129 | reverse complement strand
CAACGAGCTTCGCTACTCGGAGAGTTGCGCGGTGGCCGCCCCATGACCAGGGGTCATTCCAAGATCCCTGCTACACCACTCGGCGGGACGCCATCCGATGGGGGCGGGGGTCACTCATGGGCTGGGCCCGCGGAGCCACCGTCGGCGTGACGGTGGCCGCGTACGGCTAGGTCCCGAGCTCGGCGTCCGCCTCAGCGACGGCGACGGCGATCGCGAACCCAAGGGCCTCCGTCATTCGGGTCGCTGCTGACATCACTCGGGCTGTGCCCACGATGGGCGCGACAGCCACCAGGACGTCCTGCACCTGACTCGCCGTCAGGCCCGACGCTGCGGCTGCGCCCAGGTGGGCCACATAGGACATCTCCGACGCGTCCATGGCGACGAGAGCCGCTATGCGCGTAAGGATGAGGTCGTCCTCGGGAAGCCCGCACCGTTCGATCGAGTCGAGGGTCATGGCAGCCAGGGTGTCGAGGACCGGGGTTTCAGATGATGTCGTCATGCCGGGTCATCTCCTGTGGAGATCGGGATTCCGACGCCGACTGGGACAGCAGGTCGTTCCACGCCGATCCCCTCTGTCCGACTATAGACCTGTCCTCACCGGGCGCATCCGCTTGCCCGAGCCCAGGACGTGCGCGGCGTCCCGAGCGCACTCAGGCTTGAGGGGAGCGACAAGGAGCGACATCATGAGCAGTCCAGCCGAACGTGCCCTCCGCGGCCGCGCCGTGCGCGAGACCGTGAAGCGAGGCTCACCCGGCGGATGGACCGCCGCACCCGGCCGGCCCGATCCCCTTGCCCTGCTGCAGCAGGAGGACGCCGACCGGGTGGCGGACCTACTCCCGATCCGGTACGGCCGAATGGCGGCCTCGCCTTTCGCATTCTTTCGGGGCGCGGCGGTGGTCATGGCCGCAGACCTTGCCGCCGTTGCGAACACCGGCTTGACCGTTCAGCTGTGCGGCGACGCCCACCTGCTGAACTTCGGCGTCTTCGCTTCACCCGAAAGGGCGCTGGTGTTCGACATCAACGACTTCGACGAGACCCTGCCCGGTCCGTTCGAATGGGACGTCGAGCGACTGGCCGTCAGCTTCGCAGTGGCTGCTCGTGAGAACCGTCACGGCGACCAGCACGCGTGGGCCGCTGCCCGGGCGGCCGTCCGGGCCTACCGGCTGGCCATGCGACGACTGGCCGACCTGGGCGAGCTCGCCGTCTGGTACGAGCGACTCGACACCGCCGAGCTTCTCCCACTCGTCCGCAAACCCGGTCAGAGGAAGCGGCTCGAGGCGAACCTGGAGCATGCGCGCCGCCGCACAAGCATGCAGGCGCTCGGCAAGCTCACCGAGATCCGCGACGGCCACCGGCGCATCGTTCACGCCCCGCCCTTGCTGGAACCGGCCAGCCCTCCCGAGTTGCTGGCCGTCGACAAGCTCTTCAGCGAGTACCGCAGCACACTCCCCGAAGAACGCCGCTTTCTGATGGACCGCTTCCAGTTCGTGGACGCGGCGCGCAAAGTCGTCGGCGTCGGGAGCGTCGGGACCCGCTGCTTCGTACTCCTGCTGACCGGGCGGGACGAGCAGGACCCGCTCTTCCTCCAGATCAAGGAAGCCGGACCTTCCGCTCTTCAGCGCCATCTGCCGGCCGCGGGGCACGAGCATCAGGGGAACCGGGTTGTCGTCGGCCAGCGACTGATGCAGGCAGCCGGCGACGTGTTCCTCGGCTGGATGACCG
This sequence comes from Streptacidiphilus sp. EB129, assembly GCF_041262645.1. NCBI lineage: Bacteria > Bacillati > Actinomycetota > Actinomycetes > Kitasatosporales > Streptomycetaceae > Streptacidiphilus > Streptacidiphilus sp. EB129. Next base: position 131,580 of record NZ_JBGCCS010000022.1, on the reverse strand, counting down.
GACCGACGGGCCGGCACTTCTACTGCCGACAGCTACGCGACATGAAGGGATCGGCCGACGTCGAGACGATGGACCCAGACCTGCTCCGCCAGTACGCCGAACTGTGCGGCACGACCCTGGCCCGCGCCCATGCCCGAACCGGTGACCGTATCGCCATCGCCGCCTACCTCGGCAAGGCGGACACCTTCGACCGCGCCGTCGCCGACTTCGCGCTTCAGTACGCCGACCAGAACATCCGTGACCACGGCGCGCTGACGAGCGCCATCTCCGCCGGTGACGTCCCCCCCGCCAACGACCTCTGATCCCACCGCCGACCGCTGCACCCGCGCGAGGCCGAACGTCCTCCCGGGCCGGGTCCGGGCAGCTGAGGGGCCCAACGCCCGGCACGCGTGGCGCGCCTGGTGCGGTGTCGAGGTGCCGCTACGGTGAGCTGGTGAACCATGTCATCCCGTGGCTGCACAGACCCCGCCGGGACGGTCGTGCTCCTTCCCGTACCGACTACGCGGGAGCGGTCTACGGATCCCTCCTGGCCGCCTCCGTGATCGCCGCTTCGAGTGTGGCGGGCAAGTTCCCCCGCTTCGAGACCGTTGTCCTGCTGCTTGTCACCGGGCTGGTCTTCTGGGTCGCCCATGTGTATGCGCACCTGGTGGGTGAGAGGTCGGTCGGTCAGCTCATCGACTGGTCCAAGGTGCGCCAGGTCGGGAAGAGCGAGTGGTCGATCGCTGAAGCGGCCGTGCTGCCGGCGGCCGTGGTGGCCGTCAGTCCGGTGCTGGGGTTGAGCCTCACCGCCACGGGCTGGCTCGCGCTGACGGTCGCTGTGGCCCAGCAGGTCAGCTGGGCCTACATCGGTGCCATGCACGCCAGTGCGTCGCGTCGCGAGGCCGCCGTCGAGGCGGCGGTCAACCTGGTGCTCGGGTTGGTGATCGTGGCGGCCAAGGCCGCGCTGGGCCACTGACGGCGTTCGCGGCCGTGGCGGCTGACGTGCGCATTTGCACTGCCGGGAGCCCCTGGGCAGGCACGGCGAGACTGCCGGCGCCCCACCTGCCGGTGCGGACGCAATCACCCGCCAGGGGTGGTGCGCCGTCGACCGGTGGTGGCGGATGGTGGGCGTGAACACGTAGGCGCGTACGACCGCTCGACGGTTGTGACGGCCGCTGAGCGTGATCATCGCTTCCAGGGAGGCGCGGGATGAACTATCCGCTGCTTGACATCTTCCTCACCACCATGTGGTTCTTCTTGTTTGTGCTGTGGATCATGCTGCTCTTCCGGGTCTTCGGGGATCTCTTCCACGACGACACGGTCGGCGGCTGGGGGAAGGCCGGCTGGTCGGTCTTCCTCATCTTCCTGCCGTTCCTCGGCGTGTTCGTCTACCTGATCGCTCGAGGCAAAGGCATGGGCGAGCGTCAGCTGGCGCGGGCGCAGGAGAGCGAGCAGCACTTCCGCGCGTACGTCCGCGACGCCGCCGGCACCGAGGCCACCGCGAAGACCAGCCCGGCGGAGGAGCTGAGCCGCCTGGCCGACCTGCGTCAGAAGGGCGACCTCACGCAGGAGGAGTACGAGCGTGCCAAGGCCCGCGTGCTGGCGTGACATCCGCCGAAACGCGGCCGAGGCACCGTTTCCCAAGCGCGCCCTGACACAGGGGTGGCGCACCGGTCCCGCCCACCGGTCGGGGCGCAGACGCAGAGGAGATTGCGATGGCAACCGTCCATCACTACGCAGGAGCTGGGCCGTGGCAGCCACAGCCGGCATCATCGGTACCCCGGGGCCAAGGGCTGCTGATCTTCGCAGCCGTGATGATGGGCGTTCTGGCGCTGTTCAACGGTCTGGACGGGATCGCGGCGATCAACCGCTCCCATGTCTTCACCCAGAACGCCACCTACGTGTTCGGTGACCTGCGCGCCTGGGGGTGGGCGATGCTCGCGCTGGCGATCGCTCAGGCGTTCACCGTCGTGGGGATTCTTGCAAGGGTCCCCGTGGCCCGCTGGTTCGGTGTCGTGGTGTTGACCCTGAACGCCTTCGCGCAGATGGCGTTCATCCCGTCCTACCCGGTCTGGTCGGTCCTGATCCTGGCCCTCGACGTCCTGGCCATCTACGCCCTGATCGCCCACGGGAGCAGTTCCGCCGCGGAGACGACGGCGCAACCGGCCCCCGAGGCCGCGGTGCCACCCAGGGCCGGCACGTGAGGGCCGGCACGTGAGCGGGTAGCCATGGATGTTCACGCCATGGATGTTCACCCCGCCGCCGGTGACGGACTGCCGAGACATCGGCGGCGGGGCGCGTGGGTGGCCCGGGTGCGTGGGTGGGCCCGGCCGTACTGCGTTGCGCCGCTCTGGCGTCACCTCGGACTGCTCCCGGCGGCCGGGCGGCGGCTCTCGTGTGTCTCCGGTACCGGGCAGGGCCTGTAGGGACACCACCGCCGTGGTGTCCCTACAGGCTCTGCCCGCGCTGCCGTGTGGACAAGTCACTCGGGCAGTTGCCGGATTTCGGTGATGCGCAGACCCAGGTTCTGAAAGCGCGCCAGCAGCCCGTACAGGTGGGCTTCGTCGATGATCTGGCCGACCAGGACGGTGTCGCCGGCGATCATGAAGCTCTCCAGCTCGGGGAAGCCCTCTTCCAGCATCGGCGCGGACATGGCGCTGGCGACGCGGATCTCGTAACGCATGCGCGCCTCCGCAATCGGACGGTGGTCACCATCGGCCCCCTGTTCCAGGGTCCGGGCCAGAGGGCCGGTGGTCATCACCCCGGGAAGGTGAGCCGCGGCCTTGATCGCAGCAGGTGCTCGGTCACAGCAGGTGAAGGCGACGGGCGCGCCGGACGGCCTCCGCGCGGCGGCTGGTGCACAGCTTGCGGTTGATGCTCTTCAGGTGGGTCTTGACCGTGTTGACCGACACGTGCAGATCGGCGGCCACCTCCGCCGTCGACATCAGCTGGGCCACCAGCTCCAGCACCTCCAGCTCGCGGCTGCTGAGCGGCTCGGCAGCGCCGGGCTCTGCGGCCTCCGCTGCCACGGGGGCCTGCTTCGACGGGCAGCGTAGGGGTTCCTGCAACCAGCTGTGGGCTCCGGTCAGCGCGGGCCGACGCCGCAGGAACCGCGCCAGCCAGGGACCGCTCTCCAGGAAGGGACCGAACAGCCGATCCGGACGGGCGGTGGCCAGAGCGCGGGTGACCAGCCGCTGGGCACAGGCGTCATCGCCGTCCGCGGCGCTCAACTCGGCCCGCAGCAGCAGGGAGCGAGTGGCGGCGGCGGGCGCGCCCGCCGGGATGTGGGCCAGCGCCTCGGCCGCTTTCCCTCGCTCGCCCGCCGCCAGGTGAGCCCGAGCCACGGCGAGGGCGTGCTCGGCACCGGTTCCCTCGTCGTCCGAGAGCACCTCGACGGCGGCCTGGGCGTCACCCGCCATCACCAGGGCCTCCGAGGCGGCCAGCGCGGTCAGCCCCCGGGCCCACGGCGAGGGGGCGGCGGCGCCGGGGTGCTCGGCGGCGGCAAGTTCGGACAGGGCCTGCTGTGGATTGCCCTGTCGAAGCGCCAGGCGCGAGCGGACCAGGGCGGTGATGAACGCCTTCAGCGGATCCCGGCCCTGCCCCGCCCGCGACGCGGCGGCCCGGCGGGCGCTGAGCCGCGCGCTCGACAGGTCACCCCGGTCCACCGCGATCTGTGCCAGGACCAGATGGGCGAGTTCCGCCTCGGGGTCGGAGTCGATCCCCCCGTGCTCTGTTTCGGCGACGACCTGGCGGGCCCGCGCCTCGGCGCGACCGGTGGCGCCGCTCAGCGACTCGACCAGGGCGAGCAGGGCGAGCGGCGCGGACCGCTCCGGGTACTGGGCACCGTTCGCCTGGGCGAGCGCGGCCAGCAGAGTCGAGCGTGCAAAGGCGCACTGCCCCTCCCACAGCCGAACGGCCGCCAGGTTGGTGAGCCGCCGCACTGCCAGCACCCGGTGCTCGTCCCAGCGGTCGGCGGGCAGACAGCGCGCCTGCTGCTCGACCGTCTCGGCCGCCTCCTCCGCCGCCTCTCCCGAACCGGTCAGCCGACCGGCCTCCAGCCGAAGGAACGCGGCGCTCAGCCGGGCGGACGGGCGAGTGCCGTCGACGCCCGAGGAACCGGCGGCCGCCCGTTCGAGGTGCTCCAGGCCGCTTGCCGAGTCGTCGGCAGCCAGAGCACCCGCAGCCCGGACCAGTTCGGCCGAAGCTCCCGCCACCCCCGCCGGCATGCGCGCCAGGAGCGCTGCCGAAGGCCCGGTTCCGGTCGCGGAGAAGAACTGCTCGACCGCCAGATCGTCGATGAACCAGTCGGCGGCGAGCTCCCAGCGGTCGGCGGCCACCGCGTGCCGCAGGGCCTCGTCCAGCTGGCCGGCCTCGCGCAGCCAGTGGGCGGCCACCACGTGCAGCTCCTCCTGCAGTCCCGGACAACGGGCGCGCAGGTGGACCTGCAGGATTTCCGCGAACAACGGGTGCTGGCGGTACCAGGAGCCGTTCAGCGGGGTGACGAAGGCGTTCGCGCGGGCGAGGTCGTCAAGTGTCCGCTCTGCGTTGCCGCCCTCGGTCAGAGCGTCGGCCAGGGCAGGGTGGATGCGATCCAGGATGCTGGTGCGCAACAGCAGATCCTGGGTCTCGGCCGGTTGAGCGTCGAGCACCTCACACAGCAGGAAGTCGGCGATCGTGCTGTGCCCGGGTTCGAACTCCTTCAGATATCTCTCGCAGTCCGGGGCGCTCGCGGCGGCCAGCGCCCACAGCCGCAGGCCTGCGGCCCACCCCTGGGTCCGCTCGTTCAGCGACCGGACGCCCGCAGCGGGCAGCACCAGGCCGTGCAGTCGCAGCAGCGCCGAGGTCTCCGCGGCGGAGAACGCGAGATCGACGGCACGGATCTCCGTGATCTCGTCGGCGACACGGTGGCGATGAAGTGGCAGCAGCGGCTCGTTGCGGCTGACGAGCACCAGATGCACCCAGCCCTCGGCATGGCTCAGCAGGAACTCCAGCCCGGTGGCGAGAACCGGGTTGGTGACGCGTTCGAACTCGTCCAGGACGATCACGACCGGTGTGCGGAGCTCTGCCAGCTCAGCTGCCAGGCGCACGGCAGGCCGGTCGGCTTGTTCCGCGCGGCGGGTGGTCGCGGCCTCTTGGGTGGGCACGCCTGCCCCGCGTAGGGCCTGGCGAAGGTGGGACCAGAAGAGGCCCGGGTCGTCGTCCTCGTCCTCGACGGTCAGCCAGGCCAGTGGAGCCGCCGGGGGCGAGGTCCGTGCCCAGTCACTGACCAGCAGGGTCTTGCCGGCGCCTGCGGGACCGTTGACCATCACCAGAGGATGCTCCCGCACGCCGCAGGTGAGCCGGTCGGCCAGGCGTGCCCGGTGGACGAAGGTGCCGGGAACAGATGGGACATGCAACCGACCGGTCAGCACCGGATCCTCGGGCCACGACGCGGCCTTCGCCGGGCCGGCGGCCTGGCTCCCGGGATCTGTGGTCATGCGATCACCGCTGTCCGACCTGGACGCACGCCGAACGCGCACCGTCTCCATTCGATCGTCGAACGAAGTGCGCGGGTTCGCAAAGGAAGACCGTCCGGCCCGTCGTCTCAGGCTTCGCCCCTGCCAGGGATGGCCCTGTAGTCAGCCTTGCGGATGCACCCGGACCGGGGACGAGAATTGTGCTGTCCGGACAATCGCATCATCAGCTCCCCGTTGAAGGGTGATCGACATCGCGCCGGTCGTGAGCTTGCTCGGCCAGTACCCGTTCGTGCTCAACGGCTTCAGCCATGTGCGGGTTGCCCATGGGGACTGCCGGCGAAAGTTCAACCGTCGCGCACCTTGGCTGGTCGAGTTCTGACCGTGAGTCCGTCCGTTGGTTTTGGCATGTCGGTATCGCTGGCGGCGGGGGCCAGTTCCGTGTGCGTGGCGTCGGTGGGCTCCCTTGATCAGCGCAGCCACCAGGTTCGCCTGGGCCTGGCTCCCTCGGGGTCGTCGGCGGGACGTTGGACGCACCGGATCGGGCAGGACCAAGATCAGTGTGAGGAAGGCCGAGTGCGCGTTGCCGTCCTCGAACTGTAGAAGCAGCAGACGACGAGGAAGGTGCGCGGCTCGGGCGGGCGGTGACAGGTCGAGGTTCTGGATGCTCGGACTTCTGTCTCCGTAAGGCTATGACCTGCACTTTCATTTCGTTCGGCAGAATGCTCCCCAGGCTGATACCAGCGTGATACCATCTCTCTGTGGCTATGACACTGAGACTCCCCGAGGAAGATGACCGGCTTTTGGCTGAGCGCGCCAAGGCGGAGGGTCGTAGTAAGCAAGAGTTGGCTACCGAGGCGATCCATGTCTTCGTCACACGTCGAACCGAGCTGTTCGCGGACATCCTCGACCAAGTCATGACGGAGGATGCAGAGCTGTTGGAGCGCCTTGCGTGATCTACCTCGATCTGCCCGAACTCCTGGTGATCGTTGAGCGGGTCACCGGCTCGCGGCACGCCGTGCGTGACTTCGGCCTCCTGCAATCATCGGTCGAGCGTCCGAAGACTGACGTGTTCGGCGTTGAGGCGTATCCCACGCTGCTTGAGAAGGCTGCCGCGCTGCTGCACTCCCTGGCGCGCAACCATTCGTTGGTGGACGGCAACAAACGCACGGCGTGGATTGCCATGCGGATGACGCTGCGGCTCAACGATGTCCAGTTGAGCGCTCCGGTCGATGACGCCGAGGTGTTCGTGAACGCCGTCGACATGGGTGAACTGGAGGTCCCCGAGATCGCCAAGCAACTCCAGGCGTGGAAGATCGCCTGACACGCCGACGGTTGTGGTCGGGGGAGCTGAGACCCCCGTCTTCTGCCGAGCGTTGGGGCTACGCTCGGTGGGCTCCTGACTGATCGTCTCGTGCCGGGCACGTTCAGACGGAGGTGTTTTCGATCCTGGTTAGCCTTTGTTCCGCCCCCAGTTGGCTTCGTCCCTGAAAGGGCCTCCGACCTGCGTCGGAGGCCCTTTCTGAGCTTTCAGCCCCTTGCGCCAGCTCAGGCGGCAGAACGTCCTCGGAAAATTCTTCGAAGAAATCAGGGAGGCGGTGTCGGATCGGGGCGGGGGTGTTCGTTGCAGGGGTGAGGCCGCCCGCAGGGGGCGGCACGGTGAGGGAACCGCGATCCTGAAGTCCCTGACCACCGAACCACGCTGTAGTGAAACCACAGGAGATGATCTTCAGATGCAGTACCTGGTTTCCGTGATCGATGACAAGAGCAATCCCGGCAGCACGGACAGGCGTCCTGCCATCAGCGCGTTCAACGAACGACTAATCGCCGAGGGCTACTGGGTCTTCGCGGGCGGACTCGCGGACACCGACGCGGCCACGGTCGTCGACAACCGGGGCGAGCAGGCGGTGTTCAGCGACGGGCCGTTCGTGGAGTCGAAGGAGTATCTCGCCGGCGTCTGGGTGTGGGAGGCCCCCGATCTGGATGTCGCACTCAAGCTCGCCGCCGAGGCGTCGAAGGTCTGCGATCGGAAGATCGAGGTGCGGCCGTTCCAGTGAGCGACGTCGAGGAGGCGATCACCCGGGCCCACCACGACGAGTGGGCGCGGGTGGTCGCGTCCCTGACCAGGCGTTTCGGTGACCTCGACATCGCCGAGGAGGCAGCGGCCGAGGCGTTCGCGGCCGCCGTCCAGCGGTGGCCGGCCGACGGTGTACCCCCCAACCCCGGCGCCTGGCTGACCACCACCGCCAACCGCAAGGCCATCGACCGGCTCCGCCGCGAGAACAAGCGCGACGACAAACACAGGCAGGCTCGGATGGTGTACGACGACGGCCCACCCGGGCCCGTCGGCGCCATCGACGACGACCGGCTGCGGCTGATCTTCACCTGCTGTCACCCGGCGCTGGCGATGCAGACCCGCCTGGCGCTGACGCTGCGCCTGGTCGGCGGTCTGACCGTGCCCGAGATCGCCCGCGCCTACCTGGTGGCCGAGACCGCCGTGGAGCGGCGGATCACCCGCGCGAAGGCCAAGATCAAGGCGGCCCGCATCCCCTATCGGGTGCCGTCCGTGGAGGATCTCCCGGCACGTGTGTCCGGCGTACTCGCCGTCCTGTTCCTGGTGTTCAACGAGGGCTACCTGGCGACCGGCCCCGACGCCGATCCCGTACGTCACGACCTGACGGCCGAGGCGATCCGGCTCACCCGCCTGATCCGTGTCCTGCTGCCGGAGGACGGTGAGGTGGCCGGGCTGCTGGCGCTGATGCTGCTCACCGAGGCCCGCCGCACCGCCCGGGTCTCGGCCGGCGGCGAACTGGTCGCCCTCGACGAGCAGGACCGTGGGGCCTGGGACGCGGCGCTGATCGCCGAGGGTCACCGGCTGGTGCGCGAGCGCCTCGCCGCTGCCGCCGCCGGCGAGGCTCCCGGCCGCTACCAGATCCTCGCCGCGATCAACGCGGTGCACACCTCCGCCCGCGACATCCGCGACACCGACTGGTCGCAGGTCCTCGCCCTCTACGACCAGCTCGTCCGCCTCGACCCCTCCCCGATCATCGCCCTCAACCGGGCCATCGCGGTCGCCGAACTCGACGGCCCGCAGGTGGCACTGGCGGCCGTCGACCGTCTTGGGGACAGGCTGGCCGGCTACCACGCCTACCACGCCACCCGCGCCGACCTGCTGCGCCGGCTGGGCCACAGTCGGCAGTCACGCGCGGCCTACGACCAAGCCATCGCACTGGCGGGCAACACCGCCGAGACCGCCTACCTGACCCGCCGCCGCGACCAACTGCGATAGCGCCCACCGATCCCGACCAAGGGTGAACGATGTTCATCTTCTGAACATCGTTCCTTGCATTGAACAGTGTTCATCTTGGGTGCTATCGTCGAGCCATGCCCAAGAAGAACGCTTCGCGCGACATCGTTTCCCGTGACCAGTGGGCGGCTCAGATCGCAGCACTGGATGACGCGCAGAGCGCGCCTCGGTCCCGCAGGGCCCCCCTGACGGTCGGCCGGATCGTGGACGCCGCGCTCCAGCTCGTCGAGGCCGAGGGGTTCAATGCCCTGACGATGCGCCGTGTCGCCGCTGCGCTGCAGGCCACTCCGGGGGCGCTGTACGCGCATGTGCGCGACAAAGCGGAGCTCGACGATCTGATGATCGGAGAGCTGTGCTCACGGGTGACGGTGCCCGTGCCGGATCCCGCGCAGTGGAAGGCGCAGGCCATCGACGTCTGCCGGCAGTTGCGCGACCAGTACCTCACCTACCCGGGGATCCCACGCGCCGCGTTGGAGGGCACCCCGCACAGCCTGGAGGCGCTCCGGATCTTCGAGGGCCTGTTCGCGATCCTGCTGGCCGGAGGAATGCCGCCGCAGTCCGCCGCGTGGGCGATCGATGGGGCCTTCCAGTACGTCGGCGCCTACAGCCTCGTCTGGCTGCGGCGGCGTCCCGAGGAGGACGCCGACGGACGGGTCGTCGACAGGGCTGAAGTCATCGAGCGTTTCACGATGCTGCCCCAGGACCGCTTCCCGAACTCGGTCGCGTATGCGCGGGAGATGACCTCCGGCGAGGGGCACGACCGGTTCGACTTCACGCTCGGGCGGCTTCTCGCAGGACCCGACCCGCAACTCGAAGGTCACCATGAGCACTGACACCTCACCTCAGGAGTCCACTCCGCAGACCGCCCCCGGCGTGCTCCGCGGCCGCGGAGCCGCGAGCGGCGGACCGCGCGCCTTACATCGGTGGATCGCGCATCGATGGATCGCGCTTGCCGTCCTGAGCCTGGCCCAACTGATGGTCATTCTGGACTCCACCATCGTGAACATCGCGCTGCCGACCGCCCAGCACGACCTGGGGTTCTCCACCGACGACCGGCAGTGGGTGGTGACCGGCTACGCGCTCGCGTTCGGCAGTCTCCTGCTGCTCGGGGGCCGGCTCGCGGACCTCTTCGGACGCAAGCGGCTGTTCCTCATCGGCGTGGCCGGCTTCGCGGTGGCCTCGGCGGTCGGCGGCGCGGCTGGAGGCTTCCCGATGCTGCTCGCCGCACGTGTCGCCCAGGGCGCGTTCGCGGCGATGCTCGCGCCGGCGGCCCTGTCGCTGCTGTCCGTCACCTTCGCCGACGACGCGAACGAACGGGGCCGCGCGTTCGGGATCTTCGGCGCGGTCTCGGGCGCCGGCGGTGCCCTGGGGCTGCTGCTGGGCGGCGTCCTCACACAGAGCGTGTCGTGGCGCTGGTGTCTGTACGTGAACCTGGTCATCGCCGTGCTCGCGTTCGCCGGCGCGTTGATCTGGATCGGCGCCGGCGACCGGCCACAGCGGGTACGGTTCGACGCCGCGGGCACGGTCACCGCCGTGCTCGGCCTGGTCGGGATCGTGTTCGGTCTTGGAAACGTGGAGTCGAAGGGCTGGACCGACATCTGGACGATCGGCGCGGTCGTCGCGGGCGCCGTCCTGGTGGTCCTCTTCGTGCTGATCGAGCGCCGCGCCGACCACCCGCTGCTGCCACTGGGCGTGATCCTGGATCGCGACAGGGGAACGGCGTACCTGTCGGTCGGAATCTCCGGGATCGGATCGTTCGCCGTCTTCCTGTTCCTCACCTACTACCTCGAAGACACCCTGACGTTCACCCCCATCCAGACCGGAATCGCCTTCCTGCCGATGGTCGGCCTGTTGATCGTCGGGGCCGTCGTCTCGGGGTCGGCGCTCATGCCACGCACGGGACCGCGTCCGCTCGTCCCCGTCGGATGCGTTCTCGCCGCCATCGGAATGGTGCTGCTCACCGGCATCGGCACAGCCTCCAGCTATGCCGGAGGCGTGCTGCCGGCGTTGCTCGTCATCGGGTTCGGCTTCGGGCTGATCTTCGGACCGGCGCAGAATGCCGCGACCAGCGGAGTCAAGCCGCACGAGGCCGGCGCGGCGTCCGCGATGGTCAACACGGCCCAGCAGATCGGCGGATCGATCGGAACAGCCGTGTTCAGCTCGCTCGCCGCGTCGGCAGTCACCAACTATCTCCATGCGCACGCCGCGACGGCAACACAGACGGCGACCATCACCGATGGCACCATCGCCGGCTATCACCTGGTGTTCTGGATCGCGGCAGCGGTCTTCCTGGGCACCGCCCTACTGGCAGCCACCCTGTTCCGCAGCGGCCCCCTCGCGGTCGATGCGGATGCGTCGAAAGGACCATCATGAAAGCAGCACGATTCAGCGCATTCGGAGGACCCGAGGTCCTGGAGATCGTGGACCTTCCCGACCCGCATCCCGGCCCTGGTCAGGTCCGGATCGTCGTGCACGCGGCCGGAATCAGCGCAACGGACTGGAAGCTGCGCAAGGGCCTGCTGAGCTTCGGTGCGGAGCTCCCGCAGACGACAGGTCGTGACGTCGCGGGTGTGGTCGACGAGGTCGGCGAAGGCGTGACCGACGTGGCCGTCGGCGATCGGGTGTTCGGCGTCTCCGACGACGGCGCCGGCGCGGCCGAGCTGGCCCTGCTGACCTACCGCGCGATCATTCCCCCGTCCCTCGGGTTCATCGATGCCGCAGCCCTGCCGGTCGCGCTCGAAACGGCCACGCGCAGCCTCGATCAGCTCAAGGTCACAGCCGGAAGCACCCTGTTCATCAACGGCGCCTCCGGCGGGATCGGCAGCACGGCCGTCCAGCTCGCCGTCGCGCGCGGCGCGCGGGTGATCGGTTCCGCGAGTGCCGCCAACCAGAGCCACCTCGGTCTGCTGGGCGCCGAACCCGTGACGTACGGCGAAGGCATGGTCGAGCAGGTCCGGGCGCTCGCCCCCGGCGGCGTCGATGTCGCACTCGATGTCGCCGGAAGCGGCGTCCTGCCCCAGCTCGTCGAACTCGCCGGCGGCGCACAGAACGTGGTGACACTCGCCGACTTCGTGGGCTCCAAGGAGCACGGCGTGCTGTTCAGCAACGGGTTCCTCGGCCACGCCTTCCACGCACTCGCCGAGGTGGGTGAGGTGATCGCGGCCGGGCGGTTCTGGCTTCCGGTCGACCGGACCTTCCCGCTCGCCGAGATCGCCGAAGCCCATCGCACCAGCGAGCAGGGCCGGGTACGGGGCAGGCTGGTCCTGGTGGTCCGCTGAGGGTGGGGGGACCTCGCCGTCAGGGACCGCCCCGTCAGGGACCGCGCCGTCGGCATCAGCAGGCTCGCCCCGGCCCGGACACGGGTGGGGCTACCGGGTCACCAGGTTGAACACCGGGTAGATCTTCGGCTTCACGTCCGGAGCACCGACCTCTCGCAGGATCGGGATGATGACCTCCCCGAACTTTGCGAACGCCTCCTCGGACTCCCAGACGTCGGCGACGAGCCAGCCGTCGGGGGTGGGTGCGGCGGTGTGCGAGATGAGGCCGGGCACGGGCCAGTCGGCAGGGCTCTTGACCCCGTCGGCGTTGCCGCTCACCTTGATGGTGGTCTGCTCATAGGCGGCCTGGGTCATGCCGGGCATTTCGAATATCGCGATGATCGCCATGGTGGGCTTGCTCCTTTGCTGAGAGGGAGAGGCTTGCCGTGTCCGGCCCAGTCGACCATCGCCGCTCCTCGGCCGCGCGCTGGTCTGCGCCATACAGGTGGGTGCGGGGCACGGGGCGCGGGGTGTGTGCTGCGGGGCGCGAGACGACGGAAGCCGGCCTGAGGGGATCTCAGGCCGGCTTCCGTTCGGGATGTCGGTCGTGCGGCGAACGCGGGGCGTCAGCGGATCGGCGTCCCGCCGGGTGTTACCTGCGCAGGTCCGCCAGCCCGATGGAGTAGATGCCGCGTCCGTGGGTGGCGGCGTAGAGGCGGCCGTCCGGGCCGAGCAGGATCTGGTCGACGGACACCGCGGGGAGGGAGGCGATGACCTTCCAATCGGTGTGGCCCGGCGCCCGGTACAGCGCGCCCAGGTCGGTGCCGAGCGCGAGGCCGCCGCCGGGGGTGACGGCCAGCGAGTCGGCGGGGATGTCGGGCAGGTTGGCGGAGATGTCGGTCCAGGTCTGGCCGCTGTCGTGGCTCTCGAAGACGTGGCCGATGCCCGCGCCGGGGCCCTCGTTCCAGTTGCGGGAGAAGCCGCTGACGGTCAGGTAGACGTGGCTGGAGTCACTGGGGTCGGTCTTCAGGTCCGACAGGTACCGGTTGGGCACGGTGCCGGTGGCCGGCAGGGTGATCTGGGTCCAGCCGGTGCCGTCCTCGTTGCCCACCGCGATGCCGCGGGTGAAGCCCTGGCTGTTGCAGGGGCCGCACCAGGCGGCGTAGACCTTGCCGCCGGAGGCGGTCACCGCTGTGGCGACGTGGCCCGCGCCCAGGTCGTACGCGCTGGTCCAGGCGCTGGAGGAGCGGATGGCGAAGCCCTGGGTCTGCACCCAGATGTGCTGGCCGCCGGCGACCCAGGTGCTGGGGTTCTTGGTGTCGGCGGTGAACGGCGCGATGAAGCGGGCCGCGGACGTGGTGTTGTCCGGCGGGGGCACGTTGTAGGTGGTGGGTGCGCCCAGGCCGTTGTTGGCCGCGCAGTTCTGGGTGACGTTGATCTCCAGGTAGACGTACTCCTGGGCGATGTTGCAGCCGTTGGCGGGGTCGGTCAGGGTCATCCCGCCGTCGCCGCCGAAGTTGGAGCCCATCACGGTGTCGCGGTTCGGGCCGCCCTGGCCGCGCAGGATGGACTGTCCGTTGTCCTGCAGGCCGCCGGTGACCGCGACGCCGCCGAAGGCCGGGTCCGTGCCGACGCCGACCGAGTAGTACTGCAGCGCGTCGATGGTGCCGTCATTCAGCGAGGTCCAGTCGGTGGCGTGGCCCGAGGCGTCAGCGGCGCCCTGGAGCGGACGCTTGTAGACGCCGCCGTCGTTGCCCACGTACAGGGTGGTCTGGCCGTGGTAGCTGCCGATGGCGACCGCGTGCTGGTCGGAGTGGGTGGTCTGGGAGCAGGTGCCGGTCTGCTTGGTCGGGTCGATGCTCCAGCAGGGGAAGGTGAAGTTCCAGTACGGGCCGGGGGTGGTCCAGCTGGCTCCGCCGTCCTTGGTCTCGAAGACCTCTTCGAGACCGGCGTAGACGTGCTCCGGGTTGTTCGGGTCGACCTGCAGGAACTGGTCGTACCAGGCCTGCCCGCCGGGCGCGGACAGTGCGGAGCCGGAGGCGGCGAGCGTGGCGGTGTCGGCGATCCGGGTCCAGGGGCCGAGCGGGGAGCCGGACTTGGAGACGAAGACCCCGTTGCCGGCGTTGGTGCCCGCGTTGAGGCCTGCCGGGGACTGGTCGATCGCGTAGTAACGCGAACCGTCCGCGGAGCGGGCGAAGGTCACGCTGCCGACGTCGGCGGCGTCCGCGGGCAGGTCGCCCAGCGAGGTGAGCAACTGCCAGCCGGTGCCGGTCCTGGTGTAGAAGCCGTTGTAGGTGTCCCCGGAGCGCCAGCCGGCCGCGACGACGACCTTGGTGGGGTCCTTGGGGTCGATGGCGATGTCGCTGACGATGTTCTTGTAGGCGGCGGAGGGGTCGTTCGCCAGGGAACCGCCGGGCATGTAGGCGGGGTTGGGGGCGAACTCCAGCTTCCAGGGCCCGTTCAGGTGCCTGGTGGAGTGCGACCACAGGCCCTCGCTGGTCGCCGCGTACACGGTGTCGCCGCTGAAGCGCAGTTCGTGGATGCTGGTGCTCTGCAACTCGGGGCCGCCGACCCGGTCACGGGTGGAGAAGTTGTCCTTCTGGGGATGCGCGTCCACGTACACGCCGCTGCCCAGGTAGGCGTCGGCGTTGGTGGTGGCCTCGCCGGTGCCCAGCCACAGCCGGTGCTGCGCGTCCAGCGCCAGTGCGCCGGTGGCCTGGGCGGGCAGCTTGTCGCTGATGGGGGTCCAGTTGCCGCCGCCGGTGCTGGAGCGCCACACCCCGCCGCCGGCCGCGCCGGCGTAGACGTGACCCTGGTCGTCGGCGGCCAGCGCCGCCATGCGGCCGGTCACCAGGCCGGAGCCACCGCTGGAGTTGGAGTCCGCGTCGCGGTAGCGCGGGTCGTCGGAGTTGTAGGGGAGATTGGTGACCTGTCGCCAGTTGCCGTCCGTGCGCGGGAGGTTCTGGAACGCCGACCAGGCCGCGCCGTAGGCGCCGGGCGCCACCACGCCGGGGGAGGTGCGAGCCTCCGAGCGCTGGGCGGCGCCCTCGGCTATCTCGTCCGCCTCTTCACTGCCGTCGCCGCTTGCGGTGGTCGCGGCGGCACTGAGGCCGCCGGCGTGGTGCTGGGCATGGGCCTTGGCCACCCCCGGAGCGAAGATGTTCGCCCCTCCGTATCCCGCCGTGGCCGCCTGGGCCGGTATCGCGGCCATCAGTCCCGCGACTGCCAGGGCGCCGATCGCGAGCCCTCTACGCCTGTGGTGCTGCGTGGTCAACAGGTCCTCCCCATAGGGGTTGGTGTCACCGGTTCGCACTGACGTGCGCGTGCGCAGGGCGACTTGACCACACTCACAGTGGTGTCAGATACGGATGGACATCACCTTTGCCAAATCGTTGTTGTGGGTCCACGAAGGAGGCCCGGGCCTGATGGGTCGTCTGATACGGCATGCCGTGAGCACCTTCGGTGCCACCCGCGCGGAGAGGGCGGCGCGGGCGGCACCGAGGGAGCGTCAGCGGCGCAGTCGCGAGACGGTACGGGGCGCGACGGTGGTGGGATGGACGGGTTCCGCGGAGCGGATGGCGGTGCTGCCGCGCAGGGTGGTGGGCTCGAAGGCGCCGGTGAAGACGTCGGTGGAGTTCAGCGGTTGGGCGTTGTTGGTCTCCACCAGGACGGGACGCACCAACGGGCCGTCGTTGATCAGGGCCTCGTAGTCACCGAGGAAGTGACCGCCCGCGTCCGGGGCCTGGAGCCAGTCGAAGACCGGGGTGATCTGGCGTTCGATCGGGCTGTTCTCGCCGCCGCGCGGAAAGGTGAGCAGCCAGGCGGCGGTGGGCAGGGTGGTGGTGTTGCCCGGGGTGAGGTAGCGCAGGTCGTAGTAGCTGACGGCGACGGTGCCGTGGGCGTCCACGGCGATCGAAGGGGTGAAGGCGGGGGCGCCGGGAGCCTGGTTGACACGGGTGGGTCCGCTCCAGGTGCGGCCGCCGTCGGTGGAGTGCGTCAGCTGGATGGCGTCGTACCCGCCGCCGGTGAAGTCGGAGCCCTCGTAGGCGAGGTAGAGCTCGCCGGTCTGCGGGTCGATGGCCGCGCTGGGCAGGCCGCCGCCGGCGCGCAGGGCCTTGGTCGGGTCGGTGGGCGCGTTGGGATCGACCTCGGGCACGGAGGTGTCGGTGACCACCCGGGTGGGCTTGCTCCAGGTCCGGCCCTGGTCGGTGGAGCTGACCATGCCGTAGTGGACGTCACTGACCGTGCTGCCGCTGGGGTCGGTGAAGGTGATCGAGTCGAAGAAGTCGTACAGGGTGCCGGTGTGCCGGTCGACGACGATGACGTTGCCGATGGTCTGGGTGTTCGGCACCGTGCTGGTGTCGACGAAGGGGCGGGCGGTCGACCAGGTGCGGCCGCCGTCGCGGGTGATGGAGATGTAGGCGGGGCCGTCGAAGAGGGTGCTGGTCTGGTCGAGGCGGTCCCACACCTGGTACGCGACCCCGGCGTGCAGCGGGTCGGCGGTGACGGAGTTCTTGTCGTCGCCGATCGCCGGGTCGTTGTCGCTGATCACCGGGGTGACGTTCTGCCAGGTGCGCCCGCCGTCGACCGAGGTGGCGGCGGCCACCCCGTTGCGGGCGGTGGTGGCGTCGAAGATCAGGGCGCTGGCGTACGCCTTGCCGTCGGGCCCGAAGCTGACCCAGCCGTCGGAGGCGCGCTGGTAGGCCAGTCCGCCCGGGGCGCAGTGGGTGAAGGGCAGCGGGATCTGGGTGAAGTGCTTGCCGTCGGTGCTGTAGCTGGCGCTCAGGCCCCGTGCGCCGCCGTTGGACCAGCGGTCCTGCTGGTAGATGCTGATCACGTTCTTCGGGTCGCGCGGATTCGCCGCCGCGTACGGTTCGGCCTCCGCCGACGGGGAGTTGGTGCCGGGCCCGTCACCGCTCAGGTCGCAGGCGGCGTACGGGTCGCCGGGCGAGATCAGCCCCAGGCCGCCGCTGCCCGCAGCGGTGGCGGCGGACCCGCCGGTGGCCGCCTGTGCGGCCCCTGCGGCGGCGCAGAGCGTGAGCATCACGGTCGCGGTGGCGACGGATGCCCGAGTACGGAGATGCATGAATCCCCCATGGTCGTCAGCGGATTTCCGGAGGTCCTCCGGATGCTGCCGTGCATGCGCTGTACCTGAAGTGACGTCTCGTCATGCCAGAACTTGCCGATACATGACATCCCACCGGCGCCCAATCCGCAACATGCCCTCCATTGGCCGCACCAGACCCGCATCCCCGTCCGCATACCGCCACCGCCCGTGCGGGAAGTCGCCGGGTGAAGAGTTGGCGATGCACGGACAGGCTTGGGGTTCACCGGTCGCCGACACCGGTTCGGCCCGCCGTGCCGGCCTGCGGAGCAGTGGGGAACGCCGCCTGCCTGGCAGGATGGTTTCGTACGTGCATCGGACGGTCGGCGAGGTGGCCGAGGGTTCACGTCGAGACGGAGGAATCGGTCATGCCCGAGCCTGTGGACCCCGAGGTGTACGCGCGGATGCGCGCGATCGCGACCGAGCTGTGGCCCCTGGCCGGCCATCTGGAGGGATTCTGGGGCGTGGAGATCGGCGCGGCCGGCCCCTTCGTCATGATGAGCCCCGTCGGTCGGCACGAGTCGATCGTGTACCGCGTCGTGCGCCAGTTGGAGGAGCAGATCCCCCGCACCCATCCCGGAACCGACGTCATCGCCCAGTCCGGTGCCGAGATCGAAGACCCCTCGATCGGTCGAATGCGCAGGCCGGACGCGGTCGTCGTACCACTTCACATCCTGGACGAGTCGGAAGGGACCGTGGACGCCGCACAGATCATGGCCGTCGTGGAAGTGGTCTCGAAGAACAACCCGGACAACGACTACATCGAGAAGGTCGCCGACTACCCGGCGATGGGCATCCCGCTGTATCTGCTCGTCGACCCCCGCAAAGGCGTGATCTTCACCTACGAGAACATCCTGCCCGGCCCCGACGGCCCCCGGTACGACCGCATCACGGATTACGCCTTCGGAGACGACGTGCCACTGGGCCCGTGGCTCATCACCACCTCGGACTTCAAACGCTACACATGACCTGGGTCTGCGTTCTGATCGGGCGGGTCGCGTCAGTCGAGGGTGAGCAGCCGCGCCGGGGTGGTGTGGGTCAGGGCGTGGAGCTGGGCGGGGGTGATGCCGCGTTCGGTGAGCATCGGCAGGAAGACGGCGCTGAGGTAGGTGTAGCCCCACTGGCCGTGGGTGGTGGGGTTCTGGTGCACCTGGCCGCCGGTGAGGTCCTGGGACAGCAGGATGCGCTCGCCGTGGCCCTCCGCGACAAGGGCGGCGAGGCGGTCGGCGCGGGTGGCGTCGGACTGGCGGACGGCGTCCTTGGTGTATCCGCCGTCGGCCTGGGGGCCCGGCGCGGGCGGGAGGCGCACGTCCCAGGTCTGCTTGCCGACCGAGTCGAAGGCGATGGTCACCCCGCGGTCCAGGACCCGGCGCACGTAGTCGAGATCGGGGTGGTTGTCCATGTGGCCGATGACGATGCGGTCCGGGTCGACGCCTTCCTTCGTCAGCAGGTCGATCTGCTCCAGGGCCATGGTGCCGTGGGTGGTGTGGGTGTTCACGGCAAGCCCGGTGGCGTGGTGCGCGCGGGCGGCGGCCCGCAGCCCCTTGAGCTCGTGGGCGGTCACCTCGTTCAGGCCCGTGGGCAGTTCCCCCAGGATGCCCGCGCGCACGCCGGTGCCACCGATCCCGCTCCGGGCGTCCTGGACGAACCGGTCGGCGATCTCCTCGACGGACGCCTCCTTCACCCACGCCGGGCTGAAACCCTCCCGGTAGGTGGCGGTGCCGGACACGATGTGCAGACCGCTGCGCCGGGATATCTCCTGCAGCAGCCGCACGTTGGCGCCCCGGATGTCGCGCCCGGCGTCGCCGTACGGACTGAGGTCCACGACCGTGCCGATGCCGTGGCCGGCAAGGCCGCTCAGGGCGTCGACGGCCAGCCGGACCTGCTCCTGCTCGAACGCGTCGGTGTCCGCGCGGCCGTCGGTGGCCCGGTCCGGCCGGGGGCCGCCCGA
The DNA here is from genome assembly GCF_041262645.1 of Streptacidiphilus sp. EB129. Lineage (NCBI taxonomy): Bacteria > Bacillati > Actinomycetota > Actinomycetes > Kitasatosporales > Streptomycetaceae > Streptacidiphilus > Streptacidiphilus sp. EB129. The sequence goes on along the minus strand of NZ_JBGCCS010000022.1, from coordinate 112,529 downwards.
GAGCCACGGGCCCGGGGTCAGCGCCAGCAGATGCTCGTGGGACAGCACTCCGCCGAGCTCGCCCGGATCGACCGGGCCGGTCACCGTCTGGACGTGCGCCACCATCAGCTCCCCCCGCTCGGCCTGCGTCTTCCGCGGGACACCCTACAAGGGAGGGGAGTTGCTCGCGGAGCGCGGAGCGCCTTGACGTACGGACGTCCCGGTCAGCCCAGGTGGAAGGAGTGCCAGAGCCGGACGGTGTTCAGCAGCAGGTAGAGGCCGTAGCCCGTGAGGACCAGGCCGACCGCGCGGGTGCACAGGCCCTTCACCGGGCCCCGTACCCGGAAGTCGACGTCGAAGCCGAAGCCGTTGCCGATGACCGCCATGCTCCGGCGCGGAGCGAGGGCGAGGAAGCCGCCGAAGGCCAGCACCAGCAGGGCCATGATCGCGGGAAGTGAGAAGAGCTCCAGAAGCCCCATCGGTCGTCCTTTCGGCTGGAGCTGGATGGACCATCGTGACGAAGGTGCCAGCACACCTTCGCCCACCGCGGCCGGGACGACCGCTGGAAACCGGGGCCCTTGACGGGTTCCAGACGCGGATCCCGCCACTCTTGACGCGTTCCTCACACGCCGAGCCCGGTTCAGGGCTCGAAGCGGTAGCCCATGCCCGGTTCGGTGATCAGGTGGCGCGGGTGGGCCGGGTCGCGCTCCAGCTTGCGACGGATGCCGGCCAGGTAGACCCGCAGGTAGTTGGTCTTGCGCTCGTGTCCCGGCCCCCAGACGTGCAGCAGGATCTGCTGCCCGGTGACCAGCCGCCCGGGGTGCTGGATCAGCACCGTCAGGATCCGCCACTCGGTCGGGGTGAGCCGGATCGCCGCCCCCTCCGGCGGGGCGGTGCCGTCGTCGTGGGTCAGCCGGGCCGTGCAGCGGGCGAGGTCGACGGTGTGGTCCCCGATGACCGCGCTGCCGCCGGGCAGGTCCTCCGTGGCGGGGCGGCGCAGCACGGCGCGCAGCCGGGCCAGGAGTTCGTTCATGGAGAAGGGCTTGGTGACGTAGTCGTCGGCGCCGGCGTCCAGGGCGGCGATCTTCTCGCCCGCGTCGGAGCGGCCGGACAGCACGATCACCGGCACCTGGCTCCACACCCGCAGTGCCCGGATGACGTCGACGCCGTCCAGCCCGGGCAGGCCGAGGTCGAGGATGATCGCGTCCGGCGGGGTGCGGGCCGCCTCGTCCAGGGCCCGGGTGCCGTCGGCGGCGGTGGCGACGGTGTACTGGCGGGCCTCCAGGTTGATCTGCAGCGCGCGCAGCATTTGCGGCTCGTCGTCCACGATGAGGACTCGGGTCACGGCTGGGCTTCTCCGTCCAGGGCCGGCGGGTGGTGACGGGCCGGGAGTTCGTCGGTGGGGGGAGCGTCCGCGCGGTCGGCGCCGGGCTCGGCGGGCAGCGAGAGGACCATGGTCAGCCCGCCGCCGGGGGTGTCCTCGGGAACGAGGGTGCCGCCCATGGCCTCGGCCAGTCCCCGGGACAGGGCCAGGCCCAGGCCCACGCCGGTGTCGTTGTCGGTGTCCCCGAGCCGCTGGAAGGGCTGGAACACCCGGTCCTGGTCGGCCTGCGGGATGCCGGGGCCGTGGTCGATCACCCGGATCTCCACATGGTCGCCCAGGCTGCTGGCCGCGACCAGCACCGGAGTGCCCGCGGCGTGGCGCTGGGCGTTGGCGACCAGGTTGGCGATGATCCGCTCCAGCAGCGGCGGATCGGCGAGTACGGCGGGGGCCTGTTCCAGTCCCCGGGTACGGACCGGCAGGCGGGTGTCGGCGAGCGAGTCCACGGCGGTGGAGAGGACGTCCTCCAGCGCGGTGGGCTGCAACTCCAGTGCCAGCGCGCCGGCCTGAAGACGGCTCAGGTCCAGCAGGTTGTCGACCAGCCGGGTGAGCTTGCCGAGCGACTCCTCGGCGGTGAGCAGCAGTTCGTCCTGGTCCTCGGCGGAGAACTCGACGTCCTGGCTGCGCAGCGAGCTGACCGAGGCGAAGGCGACGGCGAGTGGGGTGCGCAGGTCGTGGCTGACGGCGGCGAGCAGCGCGGTGCGCATCCGGTCGGCGGCCTTGACGGGTTCCACCTCGGCGGCGACCCGGGCCAGTTGGGCCCGGTCGAGGGCGGCGGCGACATGGGCGGCGAAGGCGGTGAGCACCCGCCGGTCGGTGGCCGGCAGCGGGCGGCCGCGCAGCACCAGCACGGCGTCCTCGCCGACCGGCACCTCCTCGACGGCGGAGGCAGCCGCGTCGGGAGCGGTCGCGTCGGGAGCTGATGCGTCGGCAGGAGCGGGCGTGGAGACGGCGATCACCGGCCCGTCCTGGCCGTTCCGGCGTCGACGGAGGGTGACCGACTCCATGCCGAAGGTCTCCTGCAGCCGGGCGAGCAGCGCCTCGACGGCGCTCTGCCCGCCGAGGATGCTGCCGGCCAGCGCCGAGAGCGTCTCGGCCTCGGCGGTGGCGCGGCCCGCACGGCGGGACAGCCGGGCGGCGCGGTCGACGACGGCGGCGACGGTGATCCCGACGACGGCGAAGACCACCAGCGCCAGGACGTTGTTGGGCGAGGAGATGGTGAAGGCGTGGATCGGCGGGATGAAGTAGTAGTTCAGCAGCACCGATGCGATCAGCGAGGCGACCAGCGCCGAGGTCACGCCGCCGAGCAGGGCGACGCCGACCACCGCGAGCAGGAAGAGCAGGATGTCGCTGGTGAGGTTGACCGCGTCGCGGGTCTGGCTGAGCACCCCGGTGAGCAGGAAGGGCATGACGAGTCCGGCCAGCGGCCCGGCGACGCGACGCCCCCGGGAGTACAGGCTGCTGGGCAGGGGCAGTCGGCGGCCCCGGCCGGACTGCTCGTGGGTGACCATGTGGACGTCGATGTCGCCGGAGAGCTCGACCGTGGTCTCGCCGATGCCGCGTCCGGTGAGCGAGCGGGACAGCCGGCCCCGCCGGCTGGTGCCCAGCACCAGCTGGGTGGCGTTCTCCGCGCGGGCGAAGTCCAGCAGCGCCCTGGGCACGGAGTCGCCGACCACGGAGTGGTAGCTGCCGCCGAGGCTCTCCACCAGCCGGCGCTGCGCCGCGAGCGCGGCCGGGTTGGCGTCGGCGAGCCCGTCGCTGCGGGCCACGTGGACGGCGAGGACGTCACCGCCGGCGGACCGGTCGGCGATCCGGGCGGCGCGGCGGATCAGCGTCTCGCCCTCGGGTCCGCCGGTGAGGGCGACGACCACCCGCTCGCGGGTCTCCCAGATGCTCCCGATGCCGTGGTCCGTACGGTACTTCTGCATCCCCTCGTCGACCCGTCCGGCCAGCCAGAACAGCGCCAGCTCGCGCAGCGCGGTGAGGTTGCCGACGCGGAAGTAGTGCGAGAGCGCCGCGTCGACCTTCTCGGCCGCGTAGACGTTGCCGTGGGCCATCCGGCGGCGCAGGCCCTCGGGTGACATGTCGACCAGTTCGATCTGGTCGGCGCGCCGGACCACCTCGTCCGGGACGGTCTCGCGCTGCGGGACGCCGGTGATCTTCTCGACGACGTCGTTCAGCGACTCCAGGTGCTGGACGTTGACGGTGGTGATCACGTCGATGCCGGCGTCCAGGATCTCCTGGATGTCCTGCCAGCGCTTGGCGTGCCTGCCGCCGGGAACGTTGGTGTGCGGGAGCTCGTCGACCAGGGCGACCTCGGGGCGGCGGGCCAGCACGGCGTCCACGTCGAGTTCGGTGAACTCGGCGCCGCGGTAGCTGCGGGTGAGGCGGGGCAGGACTTCGAGCCCTTCCAGCCGGTCCTCGGTGTTGCGGCGCCGGTGGCACTCCACGTACGCCACCACCACGTCGGTGCCGCGGTCGGCTCGGCGACGGGCCTCGTCCAGCATCCGGTAGGTCTTCCCGACGCCTGGTGCGGCGCCCAGGAAGACCTTCAGCTTCCCTCTCCTCCCGCCGGCGGCGCGTGCGGAGGGGGGCGGCTGTTCCTGCGGGCTTATCACCGAACTTCCTTCTTCGCCGGGCAGGTCGGGCCTGCCGGGCAGGTCGAGTCGGAGTGGACGCGGTTGCGACTCGGCCGCACGGGACCGGCGGTCCCGTGCGGCCGAGCGGTCGAGCCGGGCTGTCCGGCTCAGCCGAGCTTGGTCAGCGCGATGTTGAGGTTGAGCACGTCGACCCGGGGCTCGCCGAGGAACCCGAGGGTACGTCCCTGGGTGTACGTGGCGACCAGGGCCTGCACCTGCGCGTCGGTCAGGTGGTTGGCCTGGGCGACCCGGTCCACCTGGATGCCGGCGTAGGCCGGGGAGATGTCCGGGTCCAGGCCGGAGCCCGACGAGGTGATGGCGTCCGCGGGGACCTGGCTCTCGGCGACGTGGTTGAACGTCGCGATGTCGCTCTTGAGCTGGGTGTACGTGGTCACCAGACCGGCGTCGTTGGTGCCCTTGTTGGTGCCGCCCGAGGCGGTGGGGTCGTAGCCGTTGGTGCCCGCGGCCGAGGGCCGGGACTGGAACAGCTTCGGGTCCGGGCTGACGGTCTTGCCGTCGGCCGAGGTGACCGTGAAGTTCTGCCCGATCAGCGAGGATCCGACGACCTTGCCGTGGCCGTCCTTGACCAGCGAGCCGTTGGCCTGGTTCGAGAACGCGACCTGGGAGATCCCGGTGATCGCCAGCGGGTAGGCCAGACCGCACAGGACGGTGAACAGCAGCAGGATCCGAAGACCCGTCAGGTGGTTCCGCACCGGAGTGGGAAGGGGCTTAGCCATGATGTGTCACACCACTTCTCTCAGTGCAGACCGGGGATGAACTGGACGATCAGGTCGATCGCCTTGATCCCCACGAAGGGCAGGATCAGCCCGCCGACGCCGTAGATCCCCAGGTTCCGGCGCAGCAGCGACTGGGCGGAGGAGGGCTTGTAGCGCACTCCGCGCAGCGCCAGCGGGATCAGTCCGATGATGATCAGGGCGTTGAAGATGATCGCCGAGGTGATCGCGGACTTGGGGCTGTGCAGCGCCATGATGTTGAGCTGGTTCAGCCCCGGGTACACCGCGGCGAACATCGCCGGGATGATCGCGAAGTACTTGGCCACGTCGTTGGCGATGGAGAACGTGGTCAGGGCGCCGCGGGTGATCAGGAGCTGCTTGCCGATCTCGACGATCTCGATCAGCTTGGTGGGGTTGGAGTCCAGGTCCACCATGTTCCCGGCCTCCTTGGCGGCCGAGGTACCGGTGTTCATGGCCACGCCGACGTCGGCCTGCGCGAGGGCGGGGGCGTCGTTGGTGCCGTCGCCGGTCATCGCGACGAGCTTGCCGCCCTCCTGCTCCTTGCGGATCAGGGCCATCTTGTCCTCGGGGGTGGCCTCGGCGAGGAAGTCGTCGACACCGGCCTCCTCGGCGATGGCGGCGGCCGTCAGCGGGTTGTCACCCGTGATCATGACGGTCTTGATGCCCATCGCCCGAAGGTCCTCGAAGCGCTGCTTGATGCCGGGCTTGACGACGTCCTTGAGGTAGATGACACCGAGCACCCGGGCCGGGGCGCTGCCGCGCTTCTCCGCGACCACCAGCGGCGTACCACCGAGGTTGGAGATCCGCTCGACCGCGAGGTCCAGTTCCTGGCCGGTCTCGCCGCCGTTGTCGCGCACCCAGGCGGCCACGGACCCCGCGGCGCCCTTGCGGACCGCGTGCACGCCGTCGGCCTCGTCCAGGTCGACGCCGGACATGCGGGTCTGGGCGGTGAACTCGATCCAGGTGGCGTGCGACAGCTCGCCCTGGTGCCGGGCCCGCAGTCCGTACTTCTCCTTCGCCAGGACGACGATGGAGCGGCCCTCGGGGGTCTCGTCGGCCAGGCTGGAGAGCTGGGCCGCGTCGGCCAGCGAGTCCGAGTCGACCTCGCCGACGGCGATGAACTCGGCGGCCTGGCGGTTGCCGAAGGTGATGGTGCCGGTCTTGTCGAGCAGCAGGGTGGAGACGTCGCCGGCGGCCTCGACCGCGCGTCCGGACATCGCCAGCACGTTGCGCTGGACCAGCCGGTCCATACCGGCGATGCCGATCGCGGAGAGCAGCGCGCCGATGGTGGTCGGGATCAGCGCCACCAGCAGCGACACCAGCACGATGATGGTCTGCTCGGCGCCCGCGTACTTCGCCATCGGCTGCAGGGTCACCACAGCCAGCAGGAACACGATCGTCAGCGAGGCCAGCAGGATGTTGAGCGCGATCTCGTTCGGCGTCTTCTGCCGGGCCGCGCCCTCGACCAGGGCGATCATGCGGTCGATGAAGGTCTTGCCGGGCTCCGAGGTGATCTTCACGACCACCCGGTCGGAGAGCACCTTGGTGCCGCCGGTCACGGCCGAGCGGTCACCGCCGGACTCGCGGATCACCGGCGCGGACTCACCGGTGATCGCCGACTCGTCCACCGAGGCGACGCCCTCGACCACGTCACCGTCGCCGGGGATGACCTGACCGGCCTCGACCACCACGAAGTCGCCGAGCTTGAGCTCCGCGGCCGGGATCTCGGCCTCGACCACATCGGTCGCACCGGGCGTCCAGCTGCCCTGGATCTGCCGGGCGACGGTGTCGGTCTTGGTGCGGCGCAGGGTGTCGGCCTGGGCCTTGCCACGGCCCTCGGCCACGGCCTCGGCCAGGTTGGCGAACACCACGGTCAGCCACAGCCACACGGTGATGACCCAGGCGAAGACGCTGGGCTTCTCGATCGCGGAGATCGTCGTCAGCAGCGAGCCGATCTCGACCACGAACATGACCGGGCTCTTGACCATGACCCGGGGGTCGAGCTTCTTGATCGCGTCCGGGAAGGAGGTGATCAGCTGCTTGGGGTCGAGCAGTCCTGCGGACAACCGGTGTTCGAGTTCACCCGCCTGCTGCGGGGTCTCCGGCGGGGAGGCCGGAGTCTTGAGGATGGGGGTGGACATCAGTGGAGACCTTCCGCGAGCGGCCCGAGCGCCAGGGCCGGGAAGTAGGTGAGTCCGACGACGATCAGGATCACGCCGGAGAGCATGCCCACGAACAGCGGGCTGGTGGTCCGGAGCGTGCCCGCGCTCTCGGGGATGGGCGTCTGGCGGGCCAGCGAGCCGGCCAGCGCGAGCACGAACACCATCGGCAGGAAGCGGCCGAACAGCATCGCCAGACCGATCGCGGTCTGCCAGTGCGGGCTGGTGACGGTGATACCCGCGAACGCGGAACCGTTGTTGTTGGCCGCCGAGGTGAAGGTGTAGAGCACCTCGGAGAAGCCGTGCGGTCCGGTGTTGGCCATGCCGCCGCCGTGGCCCGCCTTCAGCGACATCGCCAGACCGGTACCGCAGAGCACGATCGCCGGGGTGGTCAGGATGTAGAGGGAGGCGAACTTCATCTCCCGTGCACCCAGCTTCTTGCCCAGGTACTCCGGCGTGCGGCCGACCATCAGACCCGCCACGAACACGGTGACGATCGCCAGCATCAGGATGCCGTACAGGCCCGAGCCGGTGCCGCCGGGCGCGATCTCACCGAACATCATGTTCAGGATCGCGGTACCGCCGCCGAGCGGGGTGAACGAGTCGTGCATCGAGTTGACCGCACCGGTGGAGGTCAGCGTGGTGGAGGCGGCGAAGAGGGACGAGCCGGGGATCCCGAAGCGGACCTCCTTGCCCTCCATGGCGGCACCCGCGATCTGCGCGGCGACACCCGAGTGCCGGTTCTCGAAGAACGTGATCAGCGCGGCCGAGGCCACCCAGTACAGGCCCATCACCGAGAGGATGGTGTAGCCCTGCTTGTTCGAGCCGACCATCTTGCCGAAGGTGCGGCACAGCGCGAACGAGATCACCAGCAGGAGGTAGATCTCCAGCAGGTTGGTGAAGGGGTTCGGGTTCTCGAAGGGGTGCGCGGAGTTGGCGTTGTAGAAGCCACCACCGTTGGTGCCCAGCTCCTTGATGACCTCCTGCGAGGCCACCGGACCGCCCGGGATCGACTGCGTGCCACCGGACAGGGTGGTGTACACGTGCGCGGCGTGCAGGTTCTCGACCAGACCGCCGGCGACCATCACCAGCGCGAACACGATGGAGATCGGCAGCAGGACGCGCAGGGTGATCCGGGTCAGGTCGACCCAGAAGTTGCCCAGCTGGTCCGTCTTGTTCCGGGTGAAGCCCCGGATCAGGGCCGCGACCACGGCGATGCCCACCGCGGCGGACAGGAAGTTCTGGACGGCCAGGCCGCCCATCTGCACCAGGTGGCCCAGGGTCGACTCACCCGAGTACGACTGCCAGTTGGTGTTGGTGACGAAGGACGCGGCGGTGTTCCACGCCATCGCGGGCGTGACCGCCGGGAAGCCCAGCGACAGCCACAGGTGCTCCTGCAGCCGCTGGAATCCGTAGAGGAAGAGCACCGAGATGAACGAGAACGCCAGAACGCTGCGCAGGTACGACGCCCAGGTCTGCTCCGCGTCACCGTTGACGCCGATCAGCTTGTAGATGCCGCGCTCCACCCGGAGGTGTTTTCTGGACGTGAGGGTGTGGGCCATGAAGTCGCCCAGCGGACGGTAGGACAGCGCGAGCGCGCCTACCAGCGCCAGGGCCTGGAGAAAGCCCGCAAGAGTCGGATTCATGGTCAGAACTTCTCCGGACGGATCAGAGCCGCGATCAGGTAACCCACCAGGGCGACCGAGACGATCAGGCCGACGATGTTGTCAACGCTCATCGCGACACCCCCGCGGTCCACGGGAGGGTGAGCGTGAGGGCGGGGAGCTGGAGAGCAGTCACAGCTTCTCCACCCCCTTCACGATCAGGGCGAGGACGGCGAACACGAGGATCGTCACCCCGACGAAGAGCACGTCGAGCATGAGGTTGCACCCCAGGGGTCGAGTGGGTCCGATCCGCCCGAGAGGACTCGCGAGCGGGGCCGTACGAACCGGCCTCGCTCAGAGAACAGGATGTGGGCCGTTCGGGGGATGTCCGTTAACGCCCCCCTGGCGGCTGACCCGGGAACCTTGACACCGCCTTTACGTGAGGTCACGACCCGGTCACGCCCGACCCGCCGCTGGAGCCGATGGTGGACGCGCCGCGCCTTCGGAGGGCGGGAACCGTCCCGTCGGCGGGGGAACGGAAGGTGTGGCGGGGTGCGTCCAGGCAGGCGGGGGCGTTGCGGGCCCCGAGCAGGCCGCTGCCTGATTCGGGGTCGGACGGCGGGCTGAGACCTATGATCATCCGTAGCCCGGGGGAAGAGCGTGCGTGTCGGCCCCGGGCTGCAACGTGCAGGGGGGAAGAACGCCTGTGGCCGACCTGAGTTTCTGTGTCCTGGGGCGAATGCGTGGGGACCGCGACGGGATCCCGCTGCCGCTGGGCAGTCCGCAGCAGCAGGCGGTCCTCGCCGCGCTGCTGCTCAAGCCCGGTCGCTGGGTGAGCATGGAGGGGTTGATCGACGCGCTGTGGGGGGACGGGTCGCCGCCCCAGGCGCGGGCCACGGTGCGCACCTATGTGTGGCGTCTGCGCGGGATCCTGGAGACCTCCGCCGACGAACCCGACGTGCTGGTGTCCTACCAGGGCGGCTACCGGCTGGTGCTGGACGCGGGGGCGACGGACGTGCACCGGGCGGAGGAGCTGGCCGCCGGCGCGGAGCGGGCCAGGTCGGCCGGGCTGCTGGAGGAGGCGCGCGGCCTGCTCGGCGCGGCGGACGATCTGTGGCAGGGCGAGCCCCTGGCCGGCGTGCCCGGAACCTTCGCGGAGATGCAGCGGCACCGGCTCACCGAGTTCCGGCTGACCCTGCTGGAGGAGCGGATCGGCCTGGACGTCGCGCTCGGCCGCGCGGCGCGGTGCGTGGCCGAGCTGTCCGCGCTGACGGCCGAGTATCCGCTGCGCGAAGGCCTCTACAGCCTGCTGATGCAGGCGCTGACGCAGGCGGGGCGTCAGGGGGAGGCACTGGAGGTGTTCCGCCGGGCGCGGCAGATGCTGATCGACGAGCTCGGGATGGAGCCGGCCCCTGACCTGCTGGCGCTGTACCGCCGGATCCTGGACCGGGATCCCGGCCTGGCGGGAGCCGCGAGCCATCGGGGCGGCGCCGGGGCGGCGGGCATCGATGCCACCGGGGGCGGCGCCGTCGCGGCATCCGGAGCCGGGGTGCCCGCAGTCCGGCTCGCCCCGGCCGCGTCCGCCCCGGCCCTGTCCGCTGCGGCAGAGCCCGCGCCGGCCGCGTCCGCCGCCGGCGAGGTGTTCGCGGCGGGGGCCTCGCCGGTGGCGCCCGCCGGGGCGCCGGGCACCGCCCGCGCCGCCCAGCCGCTGCCGACGCCGGCCCAGCTGCCGCCGGACGAGCTGGACTTCACCGGTCGCTGCGGCCCGATCGCGGAGCTGCACGCCACCCTGCGCACGGAACCGCGCACGGGGCCGGTGGTGGCGGTGGTGGCCGGTATGGGCGGGGTCGGCAAGACCACACTGGCGCTGCACGTCGCGCACCAGCTCAAACACGCCTTCCCCGACGGCCAGTTGTACGCCGACCTGCGCGGCGGCGGCGAGGTCGTGGCCACCCCGGAGTCGGTGGCCACCGGATTCCTGCACGCGCTCGGCGCTCCCGCCGAGGCCCTGCCCGACGGCCTGGCCGCGAGGTCCGCGCTCTTCAGGTCCATGGTCGAGGGCCGTCGGCTGCTGATCGTCCTGGACAACGTCCGCGACACCGCGCAGGTCCGTTCGCTGCTGCCGGGAACGGCCTCCTGCGCGGTACTGGCCACCAGCAGGACGAGGCTGTCCGGGCTGCCCGCGGCCCGGCAGATCGACCTCAGCGTCTTCGAACCGCCCGAGGCGCTGAGCCTGCTGGAGCACGTCATCGGTACCGGGCGGCTGGAGGGTGAGCCGGAGGCGGCCCGCGACCTGGTCGCGGCGTGCGGGTTCCTCCCGCTGGCGGTGCGGATCGTCGCCGCGAGGCTCGCGGCGCGGCCCGGATGGACGATCGGCACGCTGCTCGACCGGCTCGTCGACGGGCGCCGCCGGATCGACGAACTGCGGGTCGGGGACCTGGCCGTGGGCGCCTGCTTCGAGCTGGGCTACCGGCAGTTGGACCGGTGCCAGGCCGAGGCCTTCCGCCTGGTCGCGGCCGTGGACGTGGCCGACCTGAGCCTCTCCTCGGCCGCCGCGCTGATCGGTGTGGACGAGCGCACGGCCGACGACCTGCTGGAATCCCTGGCGGACGTGGCCATGCTGGAGTCGCACGGCCCCGGCCGCTACCGGCACCACGACCTGCTCCGCGCCTTCGCCCTGCACCGTTCGGAGCAGGCTCATCCCGGTGAGGCGGCCGCGGCGCGGGCCCGGATGCTCGGCCACCTGCTGGCGACCGCCCGGGCCGCGTTCGAGTTCGCCGTCCCCGGCGACCCTGTGCGTGATGTGCTGGTGCAGGTCGAGTCCGGCCGCGCTCCCCTGTCCGGGCTGGAGGAGGCCCGGTGCTGGGCGGCCGCCGAGACCGACGGGGCGCTCGCGCTGACCGCGCAGATCGCCCGTGCCGGGCTCACCGGGGAAACCCCCGCGGAGCCGGAGTGCGGTGCAACGACGTTCCTGAGGATGGGCGCCGACCTGCTGATCGCGCTGAGCCCCTTCGCCCTGGAGTCGCAGCGGCACGAGTGGGCGGCCACCGCCCGGCTGCTGGTCCTGGCCGCGGTGCAGGGCGGAGACCGCACGGTGGAGGGGCGGGCCCGTTTCCTGCTGGGGAACATCGCCACCGCCGCCACCTGGCTGGACGAGGCCGAACAGGAGTCCCGGCTGGCGGCCGACGTCTGCCGGGAGGTGGGCGACACCCTGATCCTGCGTCAGACACTGAACGACCTGGGGTTGTTGGCCCAGTTCCAGGGCCGGTTCGACGAGGCGGTGGGCCGCTACGACGAGGCCATCGCCCTCGCCAGACAGCTGGGCCACCGTTCGGGGGAGTGCGTGAGCACCCTCAACGCCGCCGTGGCCAGAGTCCGTGCCGGGCGCGCGGAGGAGGCCGTCGCGGACTGCGAGGGCGTCCTCGTCGACCAGCGGGAGGCGGGCGACCGGGTCGGGGAGGCCAAGGCGCTGTACGTACTGGGGCTCGCCCTGCACCGGCTGGGCCGCCACGGGGAGGCCGCCGAGCGGTTCGCGGAGTCCCTGCGGCTGTGGACCGCGGTCGGCCCCACCGGCCGGGAGGCGCCGGCCCGTTACCGGCTCGCGGACGCCCTGCTTGCCCTGGGCCGGGCCGAGGAGGCGCTGCCGCAGGTCCTGGAGGCCGTGCGGGTGTGCGAGGCCACCGGCCAGGAGCGGGACCAGGGGCATGCGCTGATGGTGCTGGCCCGGGTGCTGCGGGCGCTGGAGCGGACCGAGGAGGCCTGCGGCCGGGCCCGTCAGGCCTACGAGCTCTACCGGCGGCTCGGCCTGCCCGAGGCGGCCGAGGCGGAGAGGCTCTCCCGGGTCGAGCCGGCGGCGCCGGTCCCCGCTCCCGCTCCGGTGCCCGTGCCCGCCCCGGCCCTGGTCCCGGTCCCTGCTCCGGCTTCGGTCGCGGCGGTCCCCGCTCCGGAAGAGGTTCCGGCACGGGCCTGAACCTAGCCGCGCCGACCGTCCGTTACGGGACGGTCGGCGCGCTGTCGCTCCGCTGGGCCGATCAGGGCTTATGGAACCACGGGGGCAGGACCACGCAACCGGAGCTGGTGTTGTTCCACTCGTCGGTCTCCCCGCTCTGGTGGCAGCCGACGCGATGGTCGGTCCGGGAGGTCGCGCTCGCCACGCCGATCGAGGCCGTGAGCGCTGCGGCGAGGCTCAGGCCGAGGGCCGCGAGGCGAAGTGTGCGCTGAGTGGCCCGGTTCCGTCGATCCATGGGAAGGATCCCTCCGTCTCTGTGTGTTGCTTGAGAATGGATCCTGGCATGGGGCCGTAAACGTGGCGTCAACGCCGTGCTGGGACCGGGTCGTACACGGTGTCCAGCGCCTCCGCGATGGCTGCCGACCGCACGGTGTCGTCGCACTCCACGCGGGCGGGACGCGGGCGGGGCCGATCGTTGACGGGTCCCGTTGACAGGCCGTTCACAGGGTGTAGACCGGCCCTCTGGCAGTCTGTGCCTTGCCAGCAGACCCCGCCCCGGCCACCGCCGAAGGGCCGGTCCGCGGCGGATCGTTGCGCGAGGCGTTCGGACATACCTGAGAGGGTGCTCATGGAGTCGGTGGTCCTGGATTCAGGGGGATGCTGTTGCCACGACCAGCATCTGACGGAGCGTGAAGTCGACCTCATCTGCCTGCTGGCGGCGGGCTGGAGTACCCAGGCCATCTCGCTCACCCTGCAGTTGAGCCCGCACACGGTCACGCACCACCTGGGCAGCATGCTGAAACGGTGCGACGTGCGGAACCGGACCGAGTTGGTGGCCCGCGCCTACGCCGGGGGCATCCTGGTCCCGCGCAGCTGGCCCCCCAGGAGGTCGGGCCGGTTCTGCCTGGAGGCGCGGGCCGCGGAGCGCGAACGGGTCTCCGTCGACTGAGTGACGCGGCAGCGGGCACGTGTCCCGCCCGTCCCGCCGTCGCAGTAACTGCCGTGCGGGGAACCCCTGCGCGGGGTATCGCCGCCGGGCGTATCTACGCGCGGTGCACGACATCGGGGACCGGCCCTGCCGGACCCACGGAAGCATGCAGTCAAACCGTAGACAAACCGAGGAGTCCCCATGCCGTTCGACGCTCTGACCGCGCTCCGGGACGCGGGCCATCCCGTCGATTTCATCTCCGAGGCCCAGCGCGACGTCTTCGCCGCCCTCACCGAGGACGAGGTCCGGGTGATCAACGGACTGAAGGCCCGCCTTGACGCCGTCAACGAGGTCGAGGCCGAGGTCGAGGCCCAGGAACTCAAGATGTTCTAGCGCTGCCCGGGTCCGTCGGCCCATGTCCGCCAGCAGGCCCGGAGGTGCACTCCGGGCCTGACAATCCGTCACCAAGGGGGTCCGATGCCGGAAGCCGCTGAGCCCGGTGCCCGATGCCGCTCCTGCGCGGCCCCGGTGATCGAGGGCAACCGGTTCTGCCCGATGTGCGGGACCGCGCTGACCGTCGTCGACAGCGCGGACCGCGAGTCGCGCCGGATCGTGGTCATCCTGTTCATCGACCTCGTCGGGTCGACCGCCCTGGCCGAGTCGCTCGACCCGGAGCCGCTCCGGGTGGTGATGGACCGTTACTACGCGGTCTGCGCCGGGGCGATCGCCGAGCACGGCGGGGTCGTCGAGAAGTTCATCGGCGACGCGGTGATGGCGGCCTTCGGGGTGCCGACCGCCCATGAGGACGACGCCCTGCGCGCGGTGCGGGCCGCGGAGGCGGCCCGGCTCGGGGTCCGCGACCTCGGTGCTGAGGTCGCCCGTACCCACGGCATCGAGCTGGACGTCCACACCGGGATCAGCTCGGGCGAGGTCGTGGTCACCGCCGCGTCGAACGGGGACCTGAGGGTGGTGGGCGACGCCGTGAACACCGCCGCCCGCCTGCAGTCCGCCGCGGTCGCCGGTGAGACCCTGCTCGGCGCCGAGGTCGCCTTCATGGTGCGCGCCCACACCCGACTGGAGCAGCTGCCCCCATTGCCGCTGAAGGGCAAGGCGGACCCGGTCCCGGTGTGGCGCCTGCTGGCGATCGAGGCGGCACCGCTGAGCCGGGGCGCCGACGCCGTCCCGATGATCGGACGGGACGACGAACTGGGCCAGCTGCGGCACGGCTTCGCACGCGCGGTCCGGGGCAGCCAGTGCCGGCTGGCGACGGTGCTCGGCGAACCGGGGCTGGGCAAGTCCCGGCTGGTGCGCGAGTTCCTGGCCGCGGTGGGGGACGAGGCGACCGTGATGGTGGGCCACTGCCGTTCCTACGGCCACGGCGTCACCTACCGGCCGATCGCCGAGATGATCCAGTCGCTGCCCGGCGGCTGGGACCAGGTGGTGGCGGTGCTGGAGCCGGAGCCCGAAGGGGCGCGGGCGCTGCGCAGCCTGGCCACGGTGGCCGGTGACGCCGCCGGGCCGGCGGTGGTGGTCGGCGTCGAGGAGATCTCCTGGGCGACCCGCTACCTCTTCGAGGTGCTCGGCAACGGGCGCCCGATCATCGCCGTCTGGGAGAACCTGCAGTGGGCCGAGCCGACGCTGCTCGACCTGATCGACGACCTGGTCAGCTGGCTCCCCGGGGTGCCGGCCCTGATGGTCTGCGTCGCCCGCCCCGAGCTGCTGGAGACCAGGCCGACCTGGGGTGGCGGCAAGGCGGGCGTGTCGGTGCTGGAGCTGGAGCGGCTCACCCCGGCCCAGACCGGTGAACTCGTCGGCGCACTGGTGCTGGCGGGCGACGGAGTCGGCGCGGTCGGAGCGTGGGGCCCGGCGCCCGAGGTGCTCGCCCAGAGCGTGGACACCGCCGAGGTCTGCCGCGCCGTGGTCGACGGCTGCGAGGGCAACCCGCTCTTCGCCGAACTGATGCTGGACGTCATCAGCGAGAACGGCCCCGACGCCCTGGTCTCGCCGACGATCCAGGCGGTGCTGAGCGCCCGGCTGGACGGGTTGCCCGCCGTCGAACGCCGGCTGCTGGAGTGGGCCGCCACCATCGGCTGGGAGTTCACCCGCGGTGAACTGGGCGTGCTGGCCTCGGTCGACGGCAAGACGCCGGACCTCGACGAGCTGCTGCTCCGGGTGGTCCGCCGCCGGCTGGTCCAACGGGGCCGCGGTCCGGGCGGCTTCCGCTTCACCCAGGTGCTGGTGCGCGACACCGCCTACGCCCGCACCGCCAAGGCCCAGCGCGAACGCTGGCACTCCGGCCTGGTCGCCTGGCTCCAGGACGGGACCGCGGCCATCGGAGCAACGGCGGCGGACGGGCGTGCGGACGGGCGCGCGGACAGCCGAGTGGACGGGCGGACGGACAGCCGGCTCGGCTACCACGCCGAGATGGCCTGCCTGCTGCGCCGCGAAGTCAGTCCGGGCGACCCGACCCTGCCGGAACTCGCGGCGCGGGCCTCCCGCCTGCTGGTCGACGAGGGCACGGTCGCGCTGCGCCGCAAGGACCTCCCCGCGGCCGCGGCGCTGCTGGAGCGCGGCCGTGACCTGCTTCCGGTGGCCGCGGCCGAGCACCCCCTGCTCGCCCTGCGACTGGCGGACTGCCGACTGGGCCTGGGCGAGCCGCAGCAGGCGATGGCGGCGCTGGAGGTGGGCGAGCGCGCCGCCGCCATGGCGGACCGGCGGGTCTTCGCCCTCCAGCGGCAGTTGCTCTCGCTGCGGTTCGGGGCGGTCTCCGCGGAGCAGGTGTCGGCGGAGGCCGAGGACCTGGCCGCGACGCTCGCGGACCAGGGCGCCGACGACCTGAGCTGGTACGTGCTGCACCAGCTCCAGGCGTTCTGCCACCTGGGCGACGCCCGCCTGGGGGCGGCCGAGGAGGCCCTGCGCGCGGCCCTGGTCCGGGCCCGGTCGCTCGGCGACGAGTACGCGGAGAACCGGATCCTCACCGGCCTGTGCGAGCTCACCCAGTGGTCGCCGACGCCCGTCGTCGAGGGCTTGTCGCTCTGCGCGGAACTGCTCGAACGGTTTGCCGCGGACCGCTCGCTGATGCTGCCGGTGCTGGCGACCAAGGGACGGCTGCTGGCTCTGGCGGGTGACCTCGACGGGGCCCGGGCGGTGCTGGCGACCGCCCGCAACCACGCCGACGAACTGCACCTGAACCTGGGCGCGGTCACGGTGTCACAGGTCCAGGGCCTGGTGGAGTCGCTGGCGGGTTCGCACCGGCTCGCCCAGGAGCACTTCCGGCGCAGCGGCGAGGAGTTGAGGGCGGCGGGGCATCTGGGCCCGGCCAAGACCCTGGTGGCGTACCAGGCCCGGGAGACGTTCCGGTCGGGGCGGACGGCTCGCGCCGCCGACCTGCTCACCACGCTGTCGGCGGGACCGGGAGGACTCGACATGAGAACCGAGATGATCACTACGGCGCTGAGGGCCGGCCTCGCCGCGGCCGACGGGAGGTCCGACGACGTACTCGCGCAGGCCCGCCTGGTCTGGGACATGAGCGAGCGGACGGACGACCTCTGTCTGCGTGGTGACACCCTCGCCGAACTCGCCGAGGCACTGCGCGCCGTCGGCCGCGAGGACGAGGCGGTGGAGGCGGTCCGCTCGGCGGCGCGGTGCTACACGGCGAAGGGAGCCCTGCTCCCCGCCGGCCGCGCGCTGGCCTGGCTCGCCGCCGCTCCCGGCACCGCGCGGGACCAGTCGTGAAAGGGCCGAGCATGACGGGGCCGGGTATTGCGGGTCCGGGCATCACGGGTCCGGGCCTCGGGACGGCACCTCCGTGGCGCCGTCCGCCACGGGACCACTTCCCCGGAGTGCCGGCCTGGGGCGCCCCCACGACCAGGTCGGCGCCCGAGCCGTTCGCGGTCACCCCGCTGGTCGACGTCACCCCGCAGTGGGCCTGGGGCGGTGCGGACGGGTCGGGAGTGCGGGTGTGCGTGGTCGACAGCGGGGTCGAGGGCGGCCACCCCCTGGTCGGCCCCCTCGACCGGGTGGTGGCGGTGACCACCGGCGCGGACGGGGAACCGGTCGTCGAGGACTGCGAGGCCACTGACACCGCCGGTCACGGCACCGCCTGTGCGAGCGTGATCCGCTCGGTGGCCCCGCTGGCCTCGCTCTCCTCGGTGCGCGTGCTCACCCAGGGGAAGACCGGCAGTGGCGCGGCCCTGCTCGCCGGTCTGGGCTGGGCCATCGACGAGGGCTTCGACGTCATCAACCTGAGCCTGTCGACGGTCAGGCCGGAGCTCAGCCTCGCCCTGTACGAACTCGCGGACCGCGCCTACTTCCGGCGCTGCCTGCTGGTGGTCTCGGCCCACAACATGCCGGTGCGCAGCTTCCCCTGGCCGTTCGCGTCGGTGGTCTCGGTGGCGAGCCACGACGAGCCGGACCCGATGCTGCACTACTACAACCCGTCGCCACCGGTGGAGTTCTACGCCCGTGGAGTGGGTGTGCGGGTGGCCTGGCCCGGCGGCGGCGCGATGCGCAGCACCGGCAACAGCTTCGCGGCCCCGCACATCGCGGGCATCTGCGCGCTGATCCTCAGCAAGCACCGCTCGTTGACGCCCTTCCAGCTGAAGTCGGTCCTGTACCTGACCGCGAGCAACGTCGCCGGCGGGACCGACGAACCCGACGAGACCGACGAGACCAACGAGCCCAGCGAGAACGGAGACACTCATGCCCTTGCGTGACTACCCTCTCCCCGACTCCGCCACCGGTGGCGTCACGGAGCTGACCGAGCGCCAGCTCCTGCAGTCCGTTGTCGAGGTGGCCCGCTACGTCTTCGGTGCGGCGGCCTCGTCGGTGTTCCTGGTGGACGGCGAGACCGGCGACCTGATCTTCGAGGCGGTGGCGGGGGAGGGGGCCGGGCAGTTGCCCGGCACCAGGTTCCCCGCCGGGACCGGCATCGTCGGCTGGGTCGCCACCTGCGGCCAGCCGATGCTCGCCGACGACCTCGCGGACGTCAGGGAGTTCGCCCGCTCGGCGGCCGAGTCGACCGGATACGTGCCGCAGAGCATCATGGCGGCCCCGCTGATCCGCCGGGGCGAGTGCATCGGTGTGCTGGAGGTGCTCGACCGGGGCAACCGCACCAGCGGTGAACTGGCCGACGTCGACCTGCTGGCGCTGCTGGCGGCGCAGGCCTCGATCGGCCTGGACCTGCTGGTGCGGCTGCGCGGGATGGCGCGGCCCGGGCGGGCCGGCTGGGAGGACCCGCTGGGCGGCGCCGCCGCGATGCTGATCCAGCGGATCGAGGAGCACCTGCACACGGCGGACGGCCCCACCACCGAGGTCGCGCTGAAGTTCCTGAACGCCACCGACGACCTGCTGGCCCCCCGTCCGCGCCGTGGCTAGCGGGTGAACCGGCCGACGCCACCGGGCGGGGGACGACCGCTGCTGGGGCAGATCACCGATTCCCGCTTCGTGCTGGATCTGAACGGACCTGATCCGAACGGGAGGTGCGCGCCCCGGCCGGCGCCGAGATCCGCCGGCGGTACGCGATCGGATCCCGTCGAATGCGTGGTACTGGTCGGCCGGGAAAGCGACGCCGAGTTCCTGGCGGTGTCGCGCATTCTGCGCAGGATTGGAATCACCGTCCTCGGGATCGATCCCGACGGAGATTCCGGATGCGCGCTCGGATTCGACGTGTCCACGGGATTGATTACCGTCGGGGATCTCCGGATGCGGCCGACCGTGGTCTGGGCGCGGCACGGTCTGTCGATGGATTCGACGACGGGCAGCGCATGTGACGGTTCACCATTCGGCGCGAGTGCGCTCGACAGGTTCGCCCGGGTTTCCCGGGCGGAATTCATCGACCAGCTCGCCAGGACGGCGACGGTGTGCGTTCCGCGCCGGCGTCCCGGTCTGCTGGAACAGCTGCGGGACGCGGCGCGCCTCGGCATCGCCACGCCGCGGACGCTGGTGGGTGTCGACGCCGCGGCCGCCGCGGCCGCGCTCACCGGGCCGCGGATCGTGGTCAAGGCCCTGGGCAGCCACTTCGTCGAGTCCGGTCCCGGCCTGCTGACCGGCGTCTTCGCCGAGGTGCTGGACCGGGCCGAACTGCTGGACCGGTCCGAACCGGCGGGCCCGCCGATGGTCTTCCAGGAGTACGTCGAGCACCAGCGTGAGCTGCGGGTCTACTACGTCCACGGCGAGCTGCACGCCTACGCGGTGGCCAAGTCGTCCCCGGCCGAGCCGTGGCTGAGTCCGGCCGCGGTACGGGTGCGTGCCGTGCGGCCGCCGGACGCCGTGCTGCGGGCGGCCCGGACCCTTGCGGAGGCCTGGGAGCTGCACTACTGCGCCTTCGACTTCCTGCTCCGCGCCGGTGAGCCCGCCGGTGAGCCGGTGTTCCTGGAGGCGAATCTCAACGGCGACTGGCGCTGGTTCGAGACCGCCGCCGGGGATCCGCGGGTCACCCACGCCGCGGTGCGGATGCTGCGCGCCCTGCACCGCCGGGAGTCGGCCGGGGACGGTGCCGGCATTGATCTGCTGTCCTTCCTCTGCGGGTGATCCAGGCCTTTCGGCAGGCGGGATTCCGCACGCTGGGAGGCGGATATTTGCACCTGTACAGTCCGGCCGCCTTTATGACATCGTGTGCCGCAGATCAGCAATTCAGCAACCCCGGCACGGGGGCTGTCATTGCCAGGGTGGAGGGCACCATGAAAAAGCCACGCCTCAAAGCACATGTGGTGGCAGAGGTAGTCGGGGATTCGAAGGTATTTCTGCTGGCGGAGGGCCAGCATCTGATGTTGAGCGGCGAGGCTCCGGTGAAAGTCCTCCCCTTTCTTGACGGGACACGGACAACCGCGGAAATCTGCGGGGAACTGGCCGGCGAAATCCCGCTCCAGCAGACTCTCTCGGTGATCCGGAAGTTCCAGGCCCTCGGCCAGCTGGCGGACGGCGCCGCGGACGGCGACCGCTCGGCGGTCGCCCACTGGGACGGCGTCGGGGTCGATCCCGCGCTCGCGGCCACCCGGCTCGCGTCCACCACGGTCACGCTCGTCGGCGTCGGGGACGCGGCGGTCGAACCGGTGCGGGCCGCACTGGAGCAGGGCGGACTGCGAGTGGTCACCGCCGACCTGGACGCGTTGAGCGCCGGAGCGGTGGACGGTCCGGTGGTGGTGCTGGTCGAGGACTACCTGATGCCGCAGCTGGAGAAGCTCAACGACGTCCTGCTCGGTGGCGGCCGGCCCTGGCTGCTCGCCAAGCCCGGCGGCCAGGTGCTCTGGCTCGGACCGTACTTCCAGCCCGGCACGACCGGCTGCTGGGCCTGCCTGGCGGAGCGGGTGGAGGGCAACCGGCAGGTCGAGCGCTATCTCATCAACAAGCACGCGGACCGCACCCCGTTCCTGACCTCGATGGCGGCCGCCCCGGGCGGCACCGCGCTGTTCACCGGGCTGCTGGTCAACGAGCTGGCCAAGGTGCTGACGGGTGCTCAGGCCAGCACCCGGGGCAAGCTGGTGACCATCGACCAGCGCACCCTGCGGCTGGAGGAACACGAACTGGTGCGGCAGCCGCAGTGCGCGGCGTGCGGGAACCCCGCGCTGGTCTCCGAGCGCGATCCGCGCATCGAGCTCACCCGGGACACCGCCCGGATCAGCCTCGACGGCGGATACCGCGTGGTGACCCCGGAGGCGACGCTGGAGCGGCTCTCCAAGCACATCGACCCGATCCTCGGGGCGGTCACCGAGCTCACCAGCTTCGCCGACATCGACAACGGCGTCACCTACAGCTACCGGGCCGGCCACAACTTCGCGATGGGCGGCGACAACCTCGACCTGCTGCGCCGGAACCTGCGCGGGCAGAGCGGCGGCAAGGGCCGCAGCGACGTGCAGGCGCGTACCAGCGCGGTGTGCGAGGCGATCGAGCGCTACTGCGGCATCTGGACGCCGGCCCGGCCGGTCGTCCGCGCCGCCTACGCCGACCTCGGACCCGACCTCGCCGTCGGCATGGACCTGCTGGGCCAGTACTCGGAGCGCCAGTACGCCGAGCGCGAGCAGTACAACGACTCACCGGCCGGGCGGCTCAACGGAGTTCCCCGCCCGCTCGGCGACGACGAGCGGATCGACTGGACCACGGCCTGGTCGCTGACGGCCCAGCGCGAGCGCAAGATCCCGGCGGCCTTCAGCTGGTTCGGGCACCCGGACCTGTACTCCGGCTTCTGCATGGCCGACGCCAACGGCTGCGCCAGCGGGAACACCCTGGAGGAGGCCGTCCTGCAGGGGTTCAGCGAGCTGGTCGAGCGCGACAGCGTCGCCCTGTGGTGGTACAACCGGCTGCGGATGCCGGAGTTCGACATCGACTCGCTGCAGGAGCCGTACGTCGACATGCTCCGGGACTTCTACGCCGGCATGGGCCGCACCTTCTGGCTGCTGGACCTGACCTCGGACCTCGGCATCCCGGCCTTCGCGGGGGTGTCGCAGCGCGTCGACCACCCGGTCCAGGACCTGCTGCTGGGCTTCGGCGCGCATCCCGACGCGCGGGTCGCGGCGCTGCGTGCGCTGACCGAGGTCAACCAGTTCCTCCCGGCGGTGGAGCGCCGTGACGCGGCGGGCAACACCGCGTACTGGGAGGACGACCCCTACACCCTGTCCTGGTGGGCGGAGACCTCGGTCGAGAACCAGCCCTGGCTCACCCCGGACCGCACCCGGCGGGCCACCACCCTGGCCGACTACCCGCAGCCCGGTGGCAGGGGCATCGCCGACGTGGTCGAGCAGTGCAACCGGCGGGTCGCCGAAGCCGGGATGGAGATGATCGTCCTGGACCAGTCCCGCCCCGACATCGAGCTCTCGGTCGCGCGGGTGGTCGTGCCCGGGATGCGGCACTTCTGGCGACGCCTGGCCCCGGGCCGGCTCTACGACGTACCGGTGCGGATGGGCCTGCTGGCGGAGCCGACCCCCGAGGAGCGGCTCAACCCGTGGAGCGTCTTCTTCTGATCCGCATCGTCTGATCCGCGCCGAGCGCGGCGGCCGGCACCCGTGCGGCCAGGCGTCCCGGAGCCCGGGGACGCGCCCTTCCTTCGGCGCAGGCCGAGCTGTCCAGGCTTAGGAGTCCTGATGAACTCGTCACACGGCGGTGAACCGGTTCCCACGGTTCGGCTGCGCAGGGATGCGGAGCTGCTCGTGCCGCCCGACGCCCCCGGCGACCTCCGCGTCGCCTTTCCGCTGGGGGAGGTGCCGTTCCGTCAGGCATCGCGTGCCGTCAGGGCCGCGCTGACCCGGCTGGCCGCCGGCGACGTGCCGGAGAACGACCTGGCGGCGCAGGTCATCGCCGAGGCGGGGGCGACCAGCCTGCTGCAACTGCAGGGCCTGCTACGCCAGTTGACGGCGACCGGACTGCTGGAACACGTGGTCGTGGTCGACGGACTGCCGGTCGCCCGGCTGGTCCCGGTCGGCCGTGGCACCCCGGGCCGCCCGCCGAAGCTGGACGACGACGCCCTGGTGAAGCTCTCCCGGTACGCGATCGTGCGTGCGGAGGGTGGTGTCCTGGTCGCCCAGGCTCCCCGCAGTCACCTCCAGGTGGAGCTGGCGCCACCGGCGGCCGAGGTCGTCACGGCCCTGGCCGACTGGACCACGCCCAAGCAGCTCCTCGCGGATCTGCGCGGCCTGGGGGAGACCGCGGTCGCCCAGGTGCTCGGGCTGTGCGCGCAGGCCGAACTGCTGGTGACCGGCGGCCCGGAGGAGGACCCGGAGGACGGCGGCCTGGCGCGGGCCCAGTGGGCGGTGACCGACCTGTGGGAGCACGCCCGCAGCCGCGGCACCCGGCTGTCGGCCGGCTTCGGCGGCAGCTACCGCTTCCGCGACCGGTTCGCGCCGCTGCCGCCGGTGCCCGCCCCGGTGTCCGCGACCAGGGTGGAGCTCCCGGTCCCGGACCTGGCCGCGATCGCCGCGAACGAGCCCTCGCTCACCCAGGTCCTGGAGCAGCGGCGTTCGGTCCGCGAACACGACGACGCGGCCCCGATCACGCTGGCGCAGCTCGGCGAACTGCTCTTCCGTACCAGCCGGGTCCGGCAGATCGTGGCCAGCCCGGACGGTCAGGAGGTGGTCGACAAGCCGACGCCCGGCGGGGGTGCCCTGCACGAGCTGGAGATCTACCCGATGGTGAGCAACTGCGCCGGGCTCGCGCCGGGCCTGTGGCACTACCGGAGCGGTGACCACGAGCTGGAACTGGTATCCGAACCCACCCCGGCGACCACCACCCTGGTCGCCACCGCCCGTGCCACCTGCCTCATGGAGGCCGATCCGCAGGTGGTGCTGATCGTCGCCGCCCGGTTCGGCAGAACCATGTGGAAGTACGAGTCGATGGCCTACAGCCTGACGCTCAAGCACGTCGGCGTGCTGTACCAGACCCTCTACCTGGTGGGCAGCGCCATGGGCCTGGGCGTCTGCGGCCTCGGCGGCGGCGACGCCGGAGACTTCGCGCGGGCCAGCGGCCTGGACTACTACGACACCGGCAGCGTCGGCGAACTGGTCCTGGGCAGCCGGCCGCCGCACCTGACGGACCACGCCATGACCTTCACGACGACGAGGCCACAGCCATGAAGTTCCGCTTCAAAGCCCTGCAGCGGCAGCGCGAACCCGACGAACTCGACACCCCGACCCGGCTGGCCGCACCGCGCGCCTGGGCGGCGCTGCTGGTGACCTTCGCGGTCGTCGCGGGCGCGGGCGCCTGGTCGGTGGTCGGACGGCTGCCGCAGAACCTGAGCGCGTCCGGTGTCCTGGTCCACCCGCTCGGCGTCTCCGCCCTCCAGAGCGAGTACGCCGGGCTGGTCAGCAGGGTGCTGGTGGCCCCCGGTGACTCGGTCACGACCGGGCAGGACGTCGCCGACATCACCGACCCGACCGGCGCGGTCCGCACCGTCCGGAGCCCCTTCTCCGGGCTGGTCGCCGGTGCGCCCGTGGCGACCGGCCAGGCCGTCCGGCCCGGTTCCACCGTCCTGACGGTGGAACGGACCGACGGCCCCGACGACCGCCTGGTGGCGATGCTGTTCCTGCCCTCCTCGCAGGCCCTGGCCGTCACCCCGGGCGAACCGGTCGACCTCTCGGTGTCGACACTGCCCTCGCAGGCGTACGGCCTGCTCCGGGGCCAGGTGACCACGGTCGGCCGGTACCCGCTCTCGGCGGCCGACGCGTCGGCACTGCTCGGCGGGAACGCGGCGCTCGCGGGCCTGAGCGGCACCGGGTCCTACACCGAGGTCCTCGTGGACCTGCTGCGGAACCCGTCCACCGCCTCCGGCTACGCGTGGTCGACCAGCGCGGGCGCGCCCATGCCGCTGGGGTCGCTGGTGCAGGTGACCGGATCCATCAACCTCGGCTCGCAGCGGCCGATCAGTCTTGTGCTGGGGAGCTGACGCCGATGGCCACCGTGACCGAACCACCGCCGTCCGCGGCCGAGCCCCCCGCAGCCGACCCGCCGCCGGCCGACGGGCTGGCCGACCTGAGGCGGGAGGGGTTCCGGCTCCGCCGCCGCCGGACGCCGACCGTGATCCAGATGGAGGCGGTGGAGTGCGGGGCGGCGGCGCTCGCCATCGTGCTCGGGTTCTTCGGCCGCTTCGTACCGCTGGAGGAGCTCCGGGTGGCCTGCGGGGTCACCCGCGACGGCTCCCGCGCCGGGAACATCGTGGCGGCCGCCCGGTCCTACGGGCTGATCGCCAAGGGCTTCCAGATGGAGGCCGAGGAACTGCGGTCCGTCCGCAAGCCGGTGATCATCTACTGGGCGTTCCAGCACTTCATGGTCGTGGAGAGCATCCAGCGCCGGTTCGGGAGGACGGTCGTCCACGTCAACGACCCGGCCACCGGACCCCGCACCATCGACTGGGAGATCTTCGACTCCGGCTTCACCGGCGTGGTCCTGTCCTTCGAACCCGGGCCGGAGTTCACGCCCGGCGGCCGGCCCACCAAGGTCGTCGAGGCGCTGCTCAACCGTCGCCAGCCCACCGGCGGCGCGCTGCTGCTGGTGCTGCTGGCGAGCCTGCTGCTGGTCGTCCCCGGGCTGATCGCCCCGGCGTTCAGCAGGGTGTTCATCGACAACATCCTGGTCGGCGGAGAGCAGACCTACCTCTGTCCGCTGCTCGGCGTGATGGTGGCCGCCATGGCGGCCACCATGCTGCTCACCTGGATCCAGCAGCGCCATCTGCTGCGTATCGAGATGAAGCTGGCGGTGACCAGCACCGCGCGGTTCTTCCGGCACCTGCTGCGGCTG
Organism: Streptacidiphilus sp. EB129; assembly: GCF_041262645.1. Classification (NCBI taxonomy): domain Bacteria; kingdom Bacillati; phylum Actinomycetota; class Actinomycetes; order Kitasatosporales; family Streptomycetaceae; genus Streptacidiphilus; species Streptacidiphilus sp. EB129. The sequence continues at coordinate 86,913 of NZ_JBGCCS010000022.1, read as the reverse complement.
CCGCTGTCCTTCTTCGTCCAGCGCCAGCCGGCCGAGGTGGCGGCCCGGGTGTCGGCGAACGACATGGTGGCCGAGATCCTCTCCCGGGACGTCGCCACCACGCTGGTCAGCCTGGTGCTGGTGGTGTTCTACGCGGTCCTGCTGATCCACTACGACGTGCTGCTCGCCGCCATCGGCATCGTGATGGCGCTGCTGAACATCCTGGTGCTGCGCTGGGTCGCCCGCGCCAGGACGGACGCGGTGGAGCGGCTGCGCGCCGACCGGGGCAAGCTCGCCGCCGCCAGCTTCAACACGCTCAAACTGATCGAGACCATCAAGGCGAGCGGCGCCGAGCCGGACGCCTTCGCCCGCTGGTCCGGCTTCCTGGCCAAGATGGTGACGGTGAAACAGCGGCTGGGCGTCTCCACCGCGGTGATCACCACCGTCCCGCCGATGCTGGCCACGGCGAACGTCGGCCTGATCCTGTTCATCGGCGGGCTGCGGGCCATCGACGGCGCGATCAGCATCGGCCTGCTGGTGGCCTTCCAGACCCTGCTGAGCGGGCTGAGCCTGCCGGTGGCCCAGCTCACCAACCTCGGCGAACGACTCCAGGACGTCACCGCCGACGTCAACCGGCTCTACGACGTCGAGCGCTACCCGGTGGCGCCGTGTTTCGTCGACCCGCCGGAGCTGGGGAGTTCCCGGCTCGACGGGCGGCTCGACTTCGAGGGGGTCGGCTTCTCGTACGGGCCGCTGGACGAGCCCGCGATCAGGAACCTGTCCTTCTCGCTGGCCCCCGGCCGCCGGACCGCCGTCGTCGGCGGGTCCGGCAGCGGGAAGTCCACCGTCGGAAGGCTGGCCGCGGGACTGCACGAGCCCACCACCGGCGCGGTGCTGCTGGACGGCAACCCCCGGCAGTCGGTCTCCCGGGCGGTGCTCGCCACCTCGGTGTCCTTCGTGGACCAGGACGCCTTCCTGTTCGAGGGCACGGTGCGGGAGAACGTCACGCTCTGGGACGACACGGTCCCGGAGGAGGACGTCATCGCGGCACTCAGGGACGCGCTGATCTACGACGTCGTGGCGGCCCGACCCGGCGGCGTCAACAGCCGGATCGACGAGGGCGGCCGCAACCTGAGCGGCGGACAGCGCCAGCGGCTGGAGCTGGCCCGCGCCCTGGTCACCAAACCGACGCTGCTGATCCTGGACGAGGCGACCAGCGCCCTGGACCCGGAGACCGAGCGCCTCATCGCCGACAACCTGCGCAGGCGCGGCTGCGCCTGCCTGATCATCGCGCATCGCCTGTCCACCGTCCGGGACGCCGACGAGATCATCGTCATGCGGGCCGGCGAGGTGGTCGAGCGGGGAAGGCACCACACATTGATCGCCGGCAACGGCCCCTACGCCGCCCTGATCGCGGCGGCGGACGACGCCCCTCCCGCCGAAACCCCTTCCGCTGACGACGTGCCCGCCGACGGGGGTGGGGCATGACCACCGTCGCTCCGGGAGTGTCCGGGTTCTCCCGCTTCTTCACCGACGCCGCGGTCCCGGTCGACCTCGACGACGACCCGCTGCTGGTGCTCAACGACCCCGACCGGGTCACCCTGGTGGACTGCGGGGCCGTCGACCTCTTCGCGGTCCGGATGACCGGCGGCGGGCCGCACGGCCGCTGGAATTTCCTCTGCCGCGCCGAACAGGGGACGGTGCTGCTCGGCGTGCCGCCGGGACCCGAGCACAGCATCGTCGGCCGTCCGGTGCTCGACACCCGGCTGTCCTCGCTGTCCGTCGAGACGCTCAAGGAACTGTCCACGGGCGCGACTCCCGCCGCGGCGGGAGGCCGGGTCCGGGAACTCGCGCCGTCCGAGCACGGCCTGGCGGTACGTCAGTTCGTGCGCGGGCTCGACCGGGGTGTGGACGCACTCGCGGGACCCCTGCGGGAGGCGCTCCCGCCGAGGGACTTCACCCCGTTCGAGCCCGGTACGGAGACCGTGGTCGAGGCGTCCAAGGCCGCCCGGTCGGTCGACGGGGTGCAGTGGGTGACCATCGTCGAGGGCACGGTACGCGTCGGCGAGGGGCTGCTGTCGGGTCCGCTGGGCCCCGGCGACGAACTGTGCATGACCGAACGCGACTGGCTCACCGCCGAGTCGGAGGTCCGGCTGCACTCCCGGTCGAGCCACGACCTGCTGGCCGACGGCCGGCTCTGGGACCACCTGCACGGCTACGCCGAGCGGATGCTGCACAGCGTCGACCGCCGCATCGAACGCAGGAACGAGGTCGAGCGCCTCGCGCTCGCCTCCCGTGCGGCCAACGACGCCGAGGCGATCGGCAGCGCCACCCGCGGCTTCGCCGCCGTACTGGGCGGCAGCCCCGCCCACGGCGCACCGGTCGACGTGGCCGCCGACACCCCGGAGCTGGCCGCCATGCGCCTGGTCGCCGCCCGAATGGGCTTCGACCTGCGGGTTCCCCCCACGCTGGGACCGCCGGGCCGACGGACCGACAAGCTCCAGCGCATCGCTCAGGCCGCCGGTGTCCGCACGCGCGATCTGCGCCTGGAGAAGGGATGGTGGCAGCAGGACCTCGGCCCCATGGTCGGGTTCCGGCGCGCTGACGGCCGCCCGGTGGCACTCCTCCCCAAGGGCCGTCGCTACGTCATGGTCGCCCACGACGAGGAGCAGCCCACGCCGGTGACCAAGGACACCGTCGGTCGGCTGACCGACCGTGGTGTGGTTCTCTACACCCCGCTCCCCGCAGGCAGACTGACGGTCAGGGACCTGCTGCGGTTCAGCCAGCGGCGCAACGGCCGGGACATCCGGACCCTGATCGCCACCGGCGCCCTGGTCGCGGTGCTCGGCCTGCTCACCCCGATCCTCACCGGCCGGGTCCTGGGCACCTTCGTCCCCGACGCCCAGCGGCAGCTCGTCGCCGAGGGCGGACTCCTGATCATCGGGGCCGCCGTGGTCAGCGCGGTGCTGTCGGTCGTCCAGAACATCGCCGTGCTGCGGATCGAGGGCAGAGCCACCTCGACGCTGCAGTCCGCCGTGTGGACCAGACTGCTCTCGCTGCCCGCGTCGTTCTTCGCCGACTACACCACCGGCGAACTCGCCGGCGCCGCGCTCGGGGTGAGCACCGCCCAGGAGGCGCTGTCCGCCGTCACCACCACTGCCACGCTGGGGGTGCTGACGGGGCTGGCCAACCTCGTGCTGGTGTACTTCTACAGCGTCCAGCTCGCCCTGGTGGCCACGCTGCTGGTCGCGATCGGCGGCAGTGTCTGCCTGGTCGCGGGAGTCCGCGAGGTGCGGTGGCAGCGCCAGGTGTACGACGTCGAGCGAAAGCTGTCCTCGCGGGTCTTCCAGCTGCTCGGCGGCCTGTCGAAGCTGCGCGTCGCGGCGGCCGAGGACCGCGCCTTCGCCGTGTGGTCCCGCGAGTTCGTCCGGGGCAGGGCGCTGGCAAGCTCGGCCCGGCGGGTGCAGATCCTGGTCTCCACCTTCAACGCGGGATTCCCGCTGCTGTGTTCGGTCATCCTCTTCGCCTTGATCGGCGGACCCGCGCACGGCGGGCTCTCGGTGGCCGTGTTCCTCTCCTTCTACTCGGCGTTCTACCTGCTGCTCTCCTCGACGCTGCAGTTCACCGGCGTCGCGATCACCACGATGAGCGTCATCCCGATGTTCGAGCGGCTGTCCCCGATCCTGGAGGCGGAGCCGGAGGTCACCGGCACCAAGGCGGACCCGGGAGACCTGGCCGGCGGCATCAGCTTCAACCACGTCTCCTTCCGCTACACCGAGGACGGGCCGCTGATCCTCGACGACGTGTCGTTCGAGGCGAAGCCCGGTGAGTTCGTCGCCGTCGTCGGCTCGACCGGCTGCGGCAAGTCCACCATGCTGCGGCTGCTCCTCGGCTTCGAGGCGCCTGGCAGCGGGTCCGTGCTGTACGACGGGCAGGACCTGTCCGAACTGGAGGTGACCTCGGTCCGGCGGCAGTGCGGCGTGGTACTCCAGAACGGGGCACTGCTCGCCGGCGACATCAAGACGAACATCATCGGCAGCACCAACTACACCCTGGCCGAAGCCTGGGAGGCGGCCCGGATGGCGGGTGTCGCCGAGGACATCGCGGCGATGCCGATGGGGATGCAGACCATCCTGTCCGAGGGCGTCAGCACCCTGTCCGGCGGACAGCGGCAGCGGCTGATGATCGCCAGAGCGCTGGTGTCGCGGCCCCGCATCCTCTTCTTCGACGAGGCGACCAGCGCCCTGGACAACCCGACCCAGAAGATCGTCGCGGAGAGCACCCGACGGCTGAACGCCACCCGCGTCGTCATCGCCCACCGGCTCTCCACCGTGCGCGACGCGGACCAGATCATCGTGCTGGACCAGGGCAGGATCGTGCAGCGCGGCAGCTACGAGGAACTCAGCGCGCAGGAGGGCCTGTTCGCGACGCTGGCCGCGCGCCAGCGCTAGCGCCGCCAGCGCTGGCGGTCGGTCGTCGCACCGAACAGGCGGGGAAAGACGGCGCCGGCGCCGGACAGGAGCACGGATCCTGTCCGACGCCGGCGCCGAGGTGATGCGCGGGCCGCTGGAGCTAGGCCCCCGACCGCAGGTGAGTGTCAATCAGCTCGGCTGCCTCGTCGGGACGTTCGAGCAGGCAGAGATGCCCGGCGGCCGCCATCCCGGCGACCCGGCAGTCCGGCAGCACCGCGCTCAGCCGTTCGGCGTTGGCCACGAAGCCGGGCATCTCCTGGTCGCCGACTGCCACCAGGGTCGCCGCCCGGATCCGGGACAGGTCGGCGTCGGTGTGCACTGTCTGCGACATGGTGCGCAGGGCGCCGTTGCCGAGTTCGGTCCAGCGATGTGCGTCCACCACCGAGCGGATGGCGGCCCGCAGTTCGGGATGGGCCTCGGTACCGCGGAAGATGTCCGGCGGCGAGGTCATCCACAGCCGGGTGAGGTGCTCGCCGGCCCCGGCCAGGCGGTAGAGCGCGGCCAGCTGGTTGTAGCGGCGGGCGGTCCCCGCCTCGGTCGCGGCTCCCGCGATGGTCGGGGCACCGAGGACCAGGCGGTGGACCAGGTCGGGCTCGTCGAAGGCCAGTTGCAGGGCCAGGCTGCTGCCGAACGACAGCGCGACGACCCGGTGGGCCTCGTGGCTGCGGGCGACGTCCGCGATCAGGGCGGCGGTGTCGGCCAGCGACGCCCGTGGGTCCCAGGGCTGTGACCCGCCGTGACTGGGGAGGTCGACCCCGATGTGGCGCCAGCCCGGCAGCCGCTCCCACAGCGGCCGCCAGAGCGAGGAGTCCATGGTGTACCCGTGCAGCCAGAGCACCCCGGCACCGGAACCCGAGACGTGGGTGGCCAGTGGCCCGGCCGACGCGTTCACTGCAGCCCCCCGGTGGAGCCCGCGAAGGTGCTGCGGAACGCCTGGAAGGCGAGGACCGCGACGTCGCCCGCGTCGTAGCGGGCCGGCGCCGACGGATCGAGGTGCTCCCAGACCACCTGGTCCTGCTCGAAGGCGAGTTCGCCACCCCGGATGAAGCCGTGCAGGGTGCTCTCCGGCTCGTCCGGCGCGAGCGCGTAGGCGACCCTGGCCGTGCAGCCGGCCGGTGTCGGCACCGCCCCGGTGATCACCAGATGCGAGCGTTCGGCCGGCCCGAGCTCGCTCACCACGAGGTGCGGGCTGTAGGCGCGGGCACAGAACCGGCTCCGGACCGGCTCCGCGTCCCCGCCGATGGCGGGTGCTCCGGTCTCGAAGAGGGCTTCGACCGCCAGTTCGCCGTGCTCGCCGGGACGCAGCCCGAGATCGACCACCCGCGGCACCTTGTGGACCGCGGAGAAGTGCCCGATGTCGAAGGCGTTCTCGATGACGTACGAGGGTGCCACCGCCACCTCACGGACCAGGCCGGCGACGAGGCGTCGCCCGTCCAGCGCGGCCAGCACCGAGGCGAAGCCGCGGTCGTCGTCGCCGATCCGCACGAAGACCGCGTCACCGACCCGGTGGACGTGGTGTTCGGCGACCGACCAGCGCCGCGAGGTGTCGCCCAGGGCCACGGCCTTGCCGTGGAACGGGCAGATCACAGCGTCGCCGGACACGGCGCCGCCGTGGGCGAGGTTGGCGCCGCGGTGTGGGCAGATCGCGTCGAAGACGCGGATGTCCGCGCCCCGCCGGACCGCCAGCAGGGCGTGCCCGCCGATGCTCAGCGGGGTGACCTCCGCCGTGAGTTCGTCGGCGAAGGCGATCAGGTACCAACCGCTGACAGCGTGCGCCGGAACGGCGCACGCTGCGAGTGGTGCGGACTGCACAGTGGTCATTGGTTCGACTGCTCCTCTGCCCCGGTCGCTGACGGGGCATCAGTGGTGAAGTGCCCATCCGTACGACGCGACGCCGATGTCCCGGACCCGAGTTCGGGTTCCGGGACATGTCGCGGGGGAGAGCGATCGAACTCCCCTGGCGGGAGCCCGCGGTATGCTCGACCGGCTTCGGGAGGGCAGAGCAGAAGGCTGCCCTCCCGAAACCTCTTCCGCTGTTCCGAACGGCGGCTGGCCTCAGAACTTGATGGTCATGGTGCAGCACGGGCAGCAGCAGCAGCCACCACCGGCGACGGACATCAGGTCGCTGTCGCTCAGCGCCTCGCCGTCGATCTGCGGCTCGTCCGGGACGTGGAGCTTGTAGATGCCGGTCTTCAGGCCCTCCTCCCAGAAGCCGATCTGCTCCTCCAGGGCCGCCTCCTGCTCGCTCGGGGTGTCGTGGGCGACCGAGTAGGTGAGGATGTTGATCTGTGCATCGGCCTGCACCTCAAGGCCCACCTCGGCCAGGGCCGCACGCGGCTCGCTCTTCAGGCGGGCGGCGAAGTCCTCGTCGGACCACGCGCTGACCAGCAGCTTGGTGTAGGCGTTCAGGAAATCAGCGCGATCCTGGCTGTTCATTCGTCTCATCCCCTTTTTGATTCCGCGAATCCCCGGCGGGATTCCGATGGCCTGAGTGTTCCACAGGAATAGGCGGCCCGGCCAGGGTCGAAAACTGCGCGCCGGTGCCCCGGCGGCGGCCGGGGCGATGCGAATTCACGCCGCTACGCTGCGTGCCCGAAGGGGTGCCGTAGGGTGGCCGGGCGATGCCGGGGGTGATGAATGCGCTGGTCAGCGCCATCGGCTCGATTGCCATCAGCTGGTGGTCATAGGGAGTTCCGCCTGTCTCGCGGCGCTTTTCTGTAATCCCCTCCATGGATTTTCGGGGACTTCTGGGCGGTGCTGCCGGGGTGCGGGCCGGGGCAGGCGGAATTCGGCCTGAATAAAGAGAGGAACATGCCTCGGCCGCACGTCCCGGCTATCCGCTCAGTGGTACGCCGTCGGTCCAGCCGGGTTCGGGTGTGTCCGGCCGGTCCACGTCCGCCGATGCGGAGGCGTGCGCGATCGGAGCTGTGGGGCGGCGTCGGATGCTTGACTGAAAATTCAGTCAATGCCACAGTGGCCGCGACGCGACGACCTCAGGAGGACCGGTGCAGCTGACTCCCACCGAGCGAGACCGATTGCTGCTGTTCACGGCGGCGGAACTGGCGCGTTCGCGGCGGTCGCGCGGACTGCGGCTGAACGTGCCGGAGGCCACCGCGCTGATCGCCGACACGGCCTGCGAGTCGGCCCGCGACGGTGCCAGGCTGGCGGACGCGATCGAGGCGGCCCGCAGCGTGCTCGGCCCTCACGACGTGCTGCCGGGTGTGGTGGACGTGGTCACCGAGATCCAGGTGGAGGCGGTGTTCGAGGACGGGACCAGGCTCATCGTGGTCGACGACCCGTTCCGCGCGCACGGCACCGACGATGGCCACGACGATGGCCAGGACGCCCCTGGTGCGGTGCTGCCGGGCACGGATCGGGTGCATGTCCCCCAGCCCGTACGCACCCTGACGGTTCGCAACACCGCGAGCGTGCCGATCACGGTGACCTCGCACTTCCACTTCTTCGAGGCCAATCCCCGGCTCGCCTTCGACCGTTCCGCCGGCTACGGGATGCGGCTGGCCGTACCGGCCGGCTCCACGGTGCGCTTCGATCCCGGCGCGGTGGTCGAGGTGGGTCTCATTCCCGTCGGCGGCGCCCGGATCGCCATCGGCTTCGCCGGGTTGGTGGACGGTCCGCTGGACGCGCCGGGGGCGCGCGAAGCGGCCATGGCCAGAGCCCGGGCCACGGGCTACCTCACCGAGTACCGGAACGACGCATCCCAGGAGGCGGGACAGTGACCGCAAGCATCTTCGAGGCCCGGGGCTGCCACGGCCGTCCCGGCATACCCGCCACCGACGCCATCACCGCGCAGGAGTACATCGCGGTGCACGGGCCGCGTGCCGGGGATCGGGTGCGGTTGGGGGATTCGGGTCTGATCGTGCGGGTGGAGTCGGATTCGCAGGTGCCGGGTGAGGAGTTCCTGGCGGGGTTCGGCAAGACGGCGCGGGACGGGCTGCATCTGAAGGCGGCCGCGGTCCGGGACACCTGTGACGTGGTGATCAGCAATGTGCTGGTGATCGACGCGGTGCAGGGGATCCGCAAGACCAGTATCGGGATCCGGGAGGGCCGGATCTGCTCGATCGGCCGGGCCGGGAACCCGGACACCCTGGACGGGGTGCAGGTGGTGGTCGGCACCGGGACCACCATCGTCTCCGGTGAGGGGCTGATCGCCACCGCCGGGGCCGTCGACACCCACGTCCACCTGCTCTCGCCGCGGATCATGGAGGCGTCGCTGGCCTCCGGGGTGACCACCGTCATCGGCCAGGAGTTCGGCCCGGTCTGGGGGGTGGGGGTCAACTCGCCCTGGGCGCTGCGGCACGCGTTCAACGCCTTCGACGCCTGGCCGGTGAACATCGGCTTCCTGGCCCGCGGCTCCTCCTCGGACCCGGCGCCGCTGGTGGAGGCGCTGGCCGAGGGCGGCGCGTCCGGCTTCAAGGTGCACGAGGACATGGGCGCGCACACCCGCGCCCTGGACACCGCCCTGCGGGTCGCCGAGGACCACGACGTCCAGGTCGCCCTGCACACCGACGGCCTCAACGAATGCCTCTCCGTCGAGGACACCCTGTCCGTCCTGGCCGGCCGCACCATCCACGCCTTCCACATCGAAGGCTGCGGCGGCGGCCACGTCCCCAACGTCCTGAAGATGGCCGGCGTCCCCAACGTCATCGGCTCCTCCACCAACCCCACCCTCCCCTTCGGCCGCGACGCCCTGGGCGAGCACTTCGGGATGATCGTCACCTCGCACGATCTCAAGATCGACCTGCCCGGCGACGCCGCCATGGCCCGGGACCGGATCCGGGCCGGGACCATGGGAGCCGAGGACATCCTGCACGACCTGGGCGTCATCGGGATCACCTCCTCCGACGCCCAGGGCATGGGCCGGGCCGGCGAAACCGTACGCCGCACCTTCGCCATGGCCGGGAAGATGAAGGCGGACCTCGGCCCGCTGGCGGGCGACGGGGACGGCGACGACAACGAGCGCGTCTGCCGCTACATCGCCAAGCTCACCATCAACCCCGCCATCGCCCACGGCCTGGCCCATGAAGTCGGCTCCATCGAGGTCGGCAAGCTCGCCGACATCGTGCTGTGGCGGCCCCCGTTCTTCGGCGCCAAACCGCAGATGGTGCTGAAGGCAGGCTTCCCCGCCTACGGGGTGACCGGCGACCCCAACGCCGCCACCGACAGCTGCCAGCCGCTGGTGCTCGGTCCCCTCTTCGGCGGGCACGGCCCGACCGCGGCCGACCTGTCCGTGGCCTTCGTCAGCCGCGCCGCCGCCGAGTCGGGCTCCTTCGGCAGGCCCTACGACGCGATGGCCACGCGCAGGCGCCGCGTCGCGGTGCGCGGCACCCGGGGCATCGGCCCGCGCGACATGCTCCGCAACGGCCGGCTCGGCCAGGTCGACGTGGACCCCCGCACCGGCCTGGTCTCGCTGGACGGCGACCCGCTGCGCTCCGAACCCGCCGACTCGGTCCCGCTCAGCCGCCTCTACTTCCTGTAGCGAACTTCAGGAGGGGTCGACCTCGACGAGGGCCACCGGTCACAGCTGCCGCAGCTCCACGTCGATGGCCTGCCGCAGCAGTTCGCGGGCGTGCTCCAGCGGCAGGGTGCCGCTGAGCCAGCGCATGCTCAGCCCCTCCAGCAGGGCGGTCAGCCGCTCGGCGGCGGCCGCGTGGGCGGTCGCCGTGCCGAGCGGTCGGGCCCGGCCGAGCAGCTCGGCGGTCGCGTGGACCCAGGTCGTGGTGGCCTTGGCCAGATCCTCGCGCAGCCCCGGCTCGAAGACGGCGCTGGCCCGCAACTCGCCCCAGGCGGTGCTGTTCTCCCGTACCTCGGGGGTGTCCTGGAGTTCCAGGAGCAGCGCTTGTTCGAGATCGGCGCGCGGATCGACGGCGTCGGGATCCCGCTCGGCCGTGTACCGGCGGGCGCGCTCGGTGATGAACTCCAGGGTCCGGCGCAGGATCCCGGCCCGGTCGGTGAAGTGGTAGTAGATCAGCGAGGTCGACACCCCCGCCTCGGCCGACAGTTCTTCCACGCGCAGCCCGCGCACGCCACGCCGCGCGATGACGCGGGTGGCGGCTTTGAGTATCGCTGTTCGACGGTCCGACACAAGCAGACACTCTACTGCGCGACCCAGTAATCCTGATCAATTTTTCAGCATCCCATCGACCTCCCTTCTGGGCTTCCTTCGCTGGGCCCCCTGCCCTGCGGGGACATGGGGGAACTTCTCCCCAGAACCCTTGACTGAATTTTCAGGAAGGGGCAGGATTCCCCGCACCACGCACCTTCCTGAGCACCAAGCAGCCCCACCGACGAACGAACACCTCACGCGAGAAGAGAGTGGCCATGAGCTTCCGTATGCCTGCCGAGTGGACCGAGCACGAGGGCTGCCTGATGGCCTGGCCGACCCGGCCGGACCTGTGGGGCGGGGTCTTCGCCGAGGTCAAGCGGGAGTACGCTGCGGTGGCCCGGGCCATCGCCGGGTTCGAGCCGGTGACCATGGTGGCCCGACCCGGAGCCCGCGACGAGGCCCGCGAGCTCTGCGGGGACGGCGTCGAGGTGGTCGAACTGCCGATCGACGACTCCTGGTTCCGCGATTCCGGGCCGATCGTCGTCCTCGGTGCGGACGGCGAGCGCGCCGGAGTGGACTTCCGCTTCAACGCCTGGGGCGGCAAGCACCACCCCTTCGACGCCGACGACCGGATCAGCGGCCTGCTGCTGGAGCGGCTCGGCCTGCCGCGCATCGGCTCGCCGATGATCCTCGAAGGCGGGGCGATCACCGTCGACGGCGAGGGCACCCTGATCACCACCGAGCAGTGCCTGCTCCACCCCAACCGCAATCCGGGGATGACCAGGGAGCAGATCGAGGGCGAGCTGATGGCCCGACTCGGCGTCACCAAGGTGATCTGGCTGCCCTACGGCGGCCTGGAGGACACCGAGACGGACGGGCACGTCGACGGCGTCTGCGCGTTCGTCGGCCCCGGCCGGGTCCTGGTCTCGCTGCCCGACGACCCCGAGCACCCCGACTTCGAGCGGATGCGCGCCAACCGCGCGGTGCTGGAGGCCGCCACCGACGCCCAGGGACGCCCGCTGGAGATCCTCGATCTGCCGCAGACCGTGTTCACGGAGGTCGACGGTGTGGAGACCGAGGTCGGCTACCTCAACTTCTACGTCGCCAACGGCGGTGTGGTCGTCCCGGTCGCCGACCTGCCCGAGGACGAGGCGGCCCTGGCGGTCATCGCGGACGCCTTCCCCGGCCGCAAGGTCGTCGGCGTGCGCACCCGCGTGGTCGCCTACGGCGGCGGCGGGGTCCACTGCATCACCCAGCAGATCCCCGCCGCCCAGCACGCCGCCGCAGACGCGAGCGCGTAGCCGGCAGCACCCGCGCCCTCGGGGGCGCCGCCCCGCCCCCGATGCGCCAGGGCTTCGCCCGTCCGTCCGTCCGCCCGCCCCGCCCACCCGACCCCGCCTCACCGCGCGTCCGCCCCGTCCGCAGGACCCGCCCGCTTCCCGCGCCACCCCCACTGAGCTCGGAAAGGACACGTCGATGCCGACACTCCCGCCCCGATCCGCCAGACGCAGTGACCCGCGCCGCCGGCTCGCCCTCGCCGCCGCGGCCCTGTCCGCCTTCGGCCTGGTCGCCGTCGCCGGCTGCTCCGGGCCACCGAAGACCGGCCCGGCCGCCGCGGCGGCCTTCACCCTCTCGCCCGGGACGCCCGCCGCCAAGGGCAGCCTGGACTCGTTCACCTGGGCCCTGTACGCCGAACCGCCCACGCTGGACTACATCGCGGCGTTCGACTACCCGCAGAACATGATCCTGTCGAACGTCTGCGAAAGCCTGATGCGCTGGACCCCGCAGCTCACCGAGGTCCCCGGCCTGGCCCAGAAGGTGGAGACGCCGAACCCCACCACCTTCGTCTACGACCTGCGGCCCGGAGTGCACTTCCAGGACGGCGGCGTGATGACGGCCGACGACGTGGTCTACAGCCTCGGCCGGCAGATGAACCCCGCTCTCGGCTCCTCCTGGGTGCAGACCTTCCAGAACGTCAGCTCGATCACCAAGACCGGGCCGCTGCAGGTCACCGTCAAGCTCAGGCAGCCCGACTCCCAGTTCCCGCAGTACATGGCGACCGCGGCCGGCGTGGTGGCCAGCGCGAAGGGTGTCCGGGCCGGGGGCAACAACTACGGCACCGCGGGCAGCCTGGACTGCACCGGTCCCTACCGGCTCGGCATCTGGACCAAGGGCCAGTCCATCGAGCTGGACCGCTTCGACGGCTACTGGGGCACTCCGGCCAAGTCCGCCAAGGTGCTCTTCGACTTCCTCACCGACCCCTCCGCGCTCACCAACGCGCTGCTCACCGGGCAGGCCGACGGCAGCTACCTGATCCCCACCCAGAGCTACGCCGGTCTGAAGTCCAGCGGCGCCGGCACCCTCTACTTCGGTCAGGGCCTGACCACCGTCAACATGAACGTCACCAACCTGAAGGGCGCTCTGGGTGACGTCCGGGTGCGCCGGGCGCTGTCCCTGGCGCTGGACCGCAGCGGCTTCGTCAAGGCCGGACTGGCCGGGGTGGGCAGCGTCAGCAACGCCATCTCGCCGCGCGCCGCCTGGGCCGCCGCGCCCGGCTCCGTCGTCTCCTCCGCCTTCGACGGCCTGCCGCCCACCAGCCAGAACCTCGCCCAGAATCTGGCCACCGCCAAGGAGTTGATCAAGCAGGCCGGTGCGACCGGAAAGACCGTCACCATCGCCACCAGTCCGATCGGCCAGGATGTCTCACTGCTGGCCACCGCCGTCCAGTCGGCGGGCCAGCAGATCGGCCTCAACGTCCAGCTGAAGACGGTCTCCCCGAACGGCTACACGGCGCTGTTCACCGATCCCAAGGCCCGGGCCGGCCTGGACATGTTCCCCGAGACCTACTACCTGTCCATCACCGATCCGATGGACGTCCTCTCCAACTTCCAGACCGGCGGCTACCAGAACGACGCGGGCTTCAGCCTCCCCGCGTACGACCGGCTGGTCCAGCAGGCCGACGCCACCTACGACCCGGCGGCCCGGCTCGCGATCGAGGCCAGGATCCAGCAGCAGGCCGCCGACCAGGTGCTGTGGATCCCGGCCGCCGAGTGGCCGACCTCGGTGTTCCTGAACAAGCGGATCACCGGCGCACCCACCTCCATCGCCTACATGTACTACCCGTGGGCCGCCGACGTGGGGGCCGCGCAGTGACCGTCGCAAGCGGCGGCAGCCCTGCAGCGGCTGCGACCGCCGCAGGTGCCGGGCGCTCCGCGGGCGCCGGATCCTCCGCAGGCGTGGTGGCCTTCGCGCGGTTTGTCGCACGCCGGCTCGCGGAGATGGCGGCGGCCCTGCTCGCCGCCTCCTTCGTGATCTTCGGGGCGCTCTACCTGGCCCCGGGCAACCCTGCCAGCTTCCTGCTCTCGGGCCGCGCCGCCACCCCGGCGGCGCTCGCCGCCATCAACGCCCAGTACCACCTGAACGATCCCTTCGCGGTGCAGTACCTGCGCTGGCTCGGCCAGGTGCTGCACGGGGACTTCGGCCGCTCGATCGAGTACCGCACCCCGGTCTCCCACCTGCTGGCCGCCCGGCTGCCCACCACCCTCCTGCTGGTGGCGATGTCCCTGGTCCTGGTCGTGGTGCTCGGCCTGGTGCTGGGCTGGATCGGCGCGGTACGCGGCGGAGCCGTCGACTCCACGATCCTGGTGGCCACCACCTTCGCCCTGGGCACCCCCTCCTTCGTCGCGGCGATCCTGCTGCAGGGGCTGTTCGCGGTGAAGCTGCACTGGTTCCCCAGCGGCGGCAGCGGCACCGGCCTCGGGCAGATGCTGTGGCACCTGACCCTGCCCTCGGTCGCCCTGGCTCTCTACCTGATCGGGATGCTGGCCCGGGTCACCCGCAGCGCCATGCTCGAATCCCTGAGCCACGACCACGTCACGGTGGCCCGCAGCCGGGGCGTGCCGCAGCGGCAGGTGATCCGCCGTCACGTCTTCCGCAACTCGCTGGGCACCGTCCTCACCATGGGCGGCCTGATCATCTCCACCCTGGTCATCTGCACGGTCCTGGTGGAGACCGCCTTCAGTCTCGACGGCATCGGCCAGTTGCTGGACCTGTCCACGACCACCAAGGACTTCCCGGTCGTGCAGGCCATCTCGCTGATCATCGTCGCGCTGTTCATGGTCGTGAACCTGGTCGTCGACCTGCTCCACCCCCTGGTCGACCCCCGGGTGACCCTCGGCACGAGGAGTACGGCAGCATGACCACCGCACTGATCCGCCGGCCCGGCCTCTCCCGGATCCGCACCACCCGCGCCCCGCTCTACCTGACCTGCCTGGGCTTCATCTCCCTGGTCACGCTGCTGGCCCTGCTCGCCCCCTGGCTCGCCCCACACGACCCCAACGGCGTCGATCTGGGCAACGCGCTGGCGGGACCCTCCGGCAGCCACCTGCTGGGAGTCGACGCGTCCGGACGCGACACCCTGTCCCGCCTGATCACCGGCGCCCGCACCTCACTGCTCGGCCCGCTCGGCGTGGTGGTCTTCTCCACCCTGGCCGGAGTCGCCGTGGGCGCGGCCGCCGGCTGGCGCGGCGGCTGGCTGGACTCGGTGCTGTCGCGCAGCACCGAGCTGGTCTTCGCCTTCCCCGGCCTGCTGCTCGCCCTGATGATCGTCTCCATCTACGGCGAGGGACTCGTCGCGCCGGTCCTCGCCCTGGCCGTCGCCTACCTCCCCTATGTCAGCCGGCTCACCCGCTCGCTGGTGCTGGCCGAACGCGAACGCCCCTACGTCGCCGCCTACCGGGTCCAGGGCCACTCCGGGGTGCAGATCTGCCTGCGCCACGTGCTGCCCAACATCGCCCCGGTGGTCCTGGCGCAGTCCACCATCAACTTCGGCTACGCCCTGATCGACCTGGCCGGCCTGTCCTTCCTCGGCCTCGGCGTCCCGGCGCTGACACCCGACTGGGGGCGCATGGTCTTCGACGGCGAGTCCGCCATCCAGTCCGGCTACCCCCTGTCCGCGGTCCTGCCCTGCGCGGCGATCGTGCTGACCGTCGTCGCCTTCAACGTCGTCGGCGAACGCTGGGCCGACCAGGTCGCCCGGAGGGACCGTTGAACACACTCGAGATCCAGGGTCTGCGCCTGCGCCTGCCCCGTACCGCCCGACCCGTCCTCGACGGCGTCGACCTGACCGTCGCCGCCCGCGAGACCGTGGCCCTGGTCGGCGAGTCGGGCTCCGGCAAGACCCTCACCTCGCGCACCGTGCTCAGCCTGCTCCCGCCGGGAGCCGTCACTGAGGGGACGGTACGGGTCGCCGGTGACGACGTGCTGACCATGACGCCGGACCAGCTGCGCCGACTGCGCTCGGGCACCGCCGCCATGGTGTTCCAGGACCCGCGCGCCTCCATCAACCCGCTGCGCCGGGTCGGTGACTTCCTCACCGAGGGCCTCCGGCTGGGAGCGGGTGTCGCCAAGGCCGAGGCCACCGCACGCGCGGCCGAGATGCTCGCGTCCGTCGGGCTGACCAGCGCCGCGCTGCGGCAGTACCCGGGGCAGCTGTCCGGGGGCATGCTGCAACGCGTCATGATCGCCGCCGCGCTGATGGGCGACCCCGCGCTGATCCTGGCCGACGAGCCCACCACGGCCCTGGACGTCACCACCCAGGCCGAGGTGGTCGCGCTCCTGGGCGACCTGCGCGAACGCTTCGGCACCGGCCTGCTCTTCGTCACCCACGACCTGGGCCTGGCCGCGGCCATCAGCGACCGCGTCTACGTCATGTACGCGGGACGGATCGCCGAGACCGGCCCGGCCGAAGCCCTTTTCGCCCGCCCCCGCCACCCCTACACCGCCGCGCTGCTCGCCTCCACCCCGCGACTGGACGCGGCCCGGGGCCGCCTCGCCGCCATCGACGGCCAACCACCGGACCTGCACGAGGAACTGACTGGCTGTCCGTTCGCCCCGCGCTGCCGGCACGCCACCGACGTCTGCCGCGAGACGGCACCCCAGCAGTTGCCCGTCCCGGGCGAGCCGGCGCACCTGGTCTCCTGCCACCACAGCGACCAGCTCGAAGACCGTCACCAGTTCGAAGGGAGCACCGCCGATGAGTGACCCGAAGGCACACGAGCGGACTGGCCGCGACGCGCCGGGCCGTCCCGTCCTGGAGGTCACCGGCCTGCACCGGGCCTACGGCACCGTTCGGGCGGTCGACGATGTCTCCTTCTCCCTGGCCGCAGGCGCGTCGCTGGGCATCGTCGGGGAGTCCGGATCCGGCAAGACCACCACCGCCCGGATCATCGTCGGCCTGGAGCGCGCCGACAGCGGGCGGGTGCGGATCAACGGCCGTGACCGTACCGGGCACCGGCGCGGCCGGAACGAGCGGCTGGCCAGGGCCAAGGATGTGCAGATGGTGTTCCAGGACCCGTTCCTGTCGCTCGACCCCAGGATCAGCGTGGCCACCGCGCTACGCGAACCGCTCGCCCTGCACTTCCCCGGCCGGGACCACGCCGCCCGCGTCGCCGAACTCCTCGACCAGGTCGGCCTGGGACGGCGGCTGGCCGAGTCGCTGCCCCGGCAGCTCTCCGGCGGGCAGCGCCAACGCGTCGCCATCGCCCGGGCGCTGGCCGTCGAACCCGCCGTCCTGGTCCTGGACGAGGCGGTGGCCGCCCTCGACGTGTCCGTACAGGCGCAGATCCTCAACCTGCTCGCCGACATCCGCGAACAGACCGGCGTCGGCTACCTGTTCATCACCCATGACCTGGGCGTGGTGGCCTGCGTCACCGACGAGGTGGTGGTCATGCGCGAGGGCCGGATCGTCGAAGCCGGCCCCACCACCCGCGTCCTGGCCGCCCCCCAGCACCCCTACACCCGCCTGCTCCTGGAATCCGTCCCCCGCCCCGGCTGGAACCCCCACCACATAGCCGCCACCCGCCGCGCGCTGTGACCTGGCGGGGGCATATCCGAGGCTGCTGGAGATCGTTAATTCCAGGACGGGAATATCCGCATTGCGGCATGGACGGGCTCAGATGCGACCCGTAGCGTCGTGTGCGCGGTCGGGAAGCGCCCGGCAGGTCAAGGGGGTTGACGATGGCGGGGAAGGTCGGACTTACGCGGCTCACCGGCTCAGGAGACGGCTCGGGGGAGGGCTCCGGTCCCTGCGGGGCGGATGACTGTCCCAACGTCGATGCCACGGAGCACGGCACGTTCGTCGTTCAGGGCGCCGTGTTCAACGGATTCCGTCCGCCGGACGGCGAGGGACTCGTGGAGATCCCGGAGGCGGTTCCGAAGGAGGAAATTCGTGCGCTTGGATGGTAGCCGGTGGCGGGAGTTCTTCGACGGAATGCAACGGGATGCGTTTCGCCTGGAGACCCTTCCTGTCTATCGCGTCCCGCAAGAGGAGGAGGCCATCCGGAGATTCCGGGCGGGCCGGCCGATCGCCGAAGCGGATACCGCGACCTGGACTGCTCGGCTCAGGATGTTCGCAGAGTCCGGGAGGGTCGTCCGGCGTGTCCACGTGCTCTCCCGGCCGCTGACGGAGTACCTGGAATTCGAGTTCGAGCACTACCGCCACAATGTAGCTGCGGGCGAGGACGTTCGCATTCTTGATATCACGAACCGCGAGAATCCAGGGTTGCCGGATCAGGACTTCTGGATGTTCGACGACGAGCGGGTGGTCCTCATGAACTATGAGCCGGACGGCACGCAGATCGACCGCCGGATTCATGAGGGGGATCCGGAGCCTTATGGGCACTGGAAGCGCCTTGCCCTGGAAGAGTCGGTGCCGTTCCTGGACTACGTGAAAGACCACGGGTGACCTTCGATCCTGAACAGCTGGGACAGTCCCGGACTGATCTGGCGGAAATGCTCAGAGCACTACGCAAGCGGGCCGGTCTCACAGGGGACCGGCTCGCTCGACGTTGTGCCATGAGTCAGAGCAAAATCAGCAAAATTGAGACCGGCAGGATCACGCCCGGCATGCAGCCGACCAGGCGGCTCAAGCGGTAAATTCGCGTGCGGGCTGGGGGGTTCGGTGGTGGACTCGGGGGCATGTCGAATGCCACGCCTCCGCTGCCCCATCGGTGGGATCTGGTGCGGCCGGACCGGCTGGGGAGCCTGCTGGACGATGTGGACGCGCCCGGGCTGGGGTGGCTGGACGAGTTGACCGAGTGCGGGGCGCGGGTGCTCGCTCGCTCGGGCAACGGCGACCTGTGCTTTGTGGGCAGGTCGGCGGACAACCTCTTCGACCTGCTCAGCGGCGCGCTGGCGGGGACGTCCTGGCAGGAGCGGCCGGTGCGGCTGCCGCTGTCGTGTACCGTCCCGCCCGGTGAGCTGTCCGCGCGGGAGCGGCGACGGCTGCGGGAGCACCTGGCCGCCGTCGGGCTGGAGCCACGGGCGCTGGCCCGGCGCAGCCGCCCGGTGACGCTGGTGGACCTGGTCTGGGCGGGCAGGACGTTCACCACCCTGCACACCGTGCTGCGCGGTTGGGTGGACGAGACGCGGGAGCCGTGGCCGGTGGTCCGGCTCAAGCTGCGCTACCTCGGTGTCACCTCGCGCGAGAGGACCAGCCCGAAGACCTACCGCTGGCGACAGCACCGCCCCTGGACCAGGGACCTGCCGGCCGGCAGCGTCAGCAGCATCTCGATCCACCCCTGGCTGTGGAACGTGCTCGGCAACGCCCAGGCCAAGACGGCTCCCAGCTTCCCGCCCAGGGAGTGGCACCAGGAAGGCGTGACGTCACCCGCGCGGCGGCTGGACCACCGCCAGGCCCTGGCGCAGGCGGTCGCCCTGGTCGCCGTCGGACGGACCCCGGCCGTCCGCGACCGGATGGTGCGCACCATGGCTGCGGAGCCCGCTGTCGACCAGCCCTGGCTGCGCAGCCTGATGCACGAACTCCGTGCAGCGCCTGGCAGCCAGGCGCGCCGCCAGGCCTGAACGGGGGCGCGCCGCCGCCCGCCGGTGCGGCGGGAGGCGGAGAGCGGCCGACGGGACGCCGAGGCGCGGCCGGGTCAGTGCGGGATGCCGGCGATCAGCTCGTGCGCGCCCTGCCGCAGCAGCGTCGCCGCGACGCTGGTGCCCAGCGCCATGGCGTTGCGGTCCCACTCGTGGGCGTCCAGGCAGACCTTGCCGTCCGGGGAGAAGACCCGGGCGCGCAGCGACAGCCGGCCGTCGGGCTCGGTGCCCGCGTAGGCGCTGATCGGCGAGTTGCAGTGGCCCTGCAGGACATGCAGCAGCATCCGTTCGGCCGTGGTCTGCCGAAAGGCTTCCGGATCGTTCAGCGGCTGGACGGCCTCGATCACCCGCTGGTCGTCGCTGCGGCACTGCAGCACCAGCGTGCCGGAGCCGACGGCGGGCATCATCCGCTCGACGTCGAGGATCTGTGTGATCCGGTCGCTCCGGCCGATCCGCTCCAGCCCGGAGACGGCGAGCAGCAGCGCGTCGTACTCGCCGGCGTCCAGCTTGGCCAGGCGGGTGTTGGCGTTGCCCCGGCACGGCACCGGTTCGAGATGCGGCCAGTGCCGGGCGAGATGGGCGACGCGCCGCACCGAACTGGTGCCGATCCGTGCGCCGACCGGCAGTTGGTCGAGGGTCAGCCCGCCCGGATGGACCAGCGCGTCGCGGATGTCGTCCCGCGCCAGGTACGCGGCGAAGGCGGTACCGGCCGGGACGGGACGGTCGCCGGGGACGTCCTTGACGCAGTGCACGGCAAGGTCCCAGGCACCGCTGAGCAGGCCGTCGTCGAGCTCCTTGGTGAACGCGCCCTTGCCGCCCAGCGCGGACAGCGCCCCGGCCCAGCGATCGCCGGACGTGGTCACCGGAACGACCTCGGTGGGCGTGTCGCCGAGCAGCGCGCGGACGCGCTCCACCTGGGCGAGGGACATGGGGGAGCTGCGGGCGCCGATTCGGATCAGGCGGGGGTCGGACATGGCGTTCAGACTACCCGTCAGATCCGATCGGCGTGACCGCCGCCCACCCCCTGCCGCCACCGTCCGTCGCCGGACCACTTCGTGCCGTGATGGCGCCGTCCTGGGACAGTTCCGTACCGTCGTTCGACAGCTCCCCGCCCTCAGTCGTCAGCCGGCAGCTCCGTGCCGTCACGGTGACGCGGGCGGCTGCAGGCTGTGGGCCGGCCGGCTGGTCAGGGCGCGGCGGGGTGTTGCAGGACCTGGCCGAGCTGCGCGAGCGCCGCCGCCGCCCCGGCCTGCGCCGCCGCCTGGACCTCAGCCGCGGTGAGGGAGCCGTTCTTCGCCAGGGCCGCCACCGCCGCGGACAGGGCCGCGATCTGCGCGGTCTGCGCCGTCAGCAGCGAGTCGGCCAGCTTCGCCCCGTTCAGAAGCTCCGCGACCGAAGGCACATAGCCGTCGGCCAGCTTCGCGAGGGGCACCTTGGTGTCGAGCAGTACTTGGGCGTCGGCAGGGGTGAACGGCACGTCGGCCTCCGAGAACGAGAGCGCCCAGTCACGGAGCGCCTGAGTGGTGGACAGATGACAGAAGTCACGGTCGACGCCGGAAGCGCTGTACTGGTGGAACAGCCACGGGGCCTGGATCCCGGGCTGGCCGGCGGGCAGCCCGGCGGTGGCGATCCAGAGGAAGTCGCCGTAGTAGCCGGTGGTGTCGACGGTCCGCCAGTAGTCCGTGTCGCAGTACAGGCCCACCGGGTTGTGCGGCAGTCGGGACTTCACGTACCGCAGCCAGGCCTCCTTGTAGGCGGCCTGGTCATGCTTCGACACCGCCGAGTTGGCGGTGTCGTAACCCTCCCAGTCCAGGATCGCGAGGTCGCCCGGCTCCCAGGCCACCTGGGAGAGGAAGTAGTTCCCCTCGGCCTGGACGCCGTTGCCCATGTCCGGGTAGTGGTAGCCGCCCCAGACCAGCCCGGCGGCCTTCGCGTGGTCGCGCTGGGCGGTCCAGCGCGGGTTGACGTAGCTGACGCCCTGCGTGACCTTCACGAACGCGAAGGCGAGCCCGCTCGTGTCCGGCGTGTCCGACTGGTACGAGGCCCAGTCCTGGCCCCAGATCCCCATGCACGTACCGTCTTTCGACTGGTCGACCGGGGCGGTGCCGCCCCTTCCAGGCTAGCGACTCACCAGGGGCGGCGGACATGTCGAGGGCACGCTGAGCACGGCGTCCTGGTGCGGGACGGGAGTTGGGTCAGCTGTTGGTGGGACTCGGGGTCGGGGTCGCGGCGGACTTGGCCTTCATCTTGGCGATCTGCGCGGCGGACGGGGCGAAGATCCGGGTCGCGTCGTTCGCGGTGCCCGACTGCTTCCCGAGGACCTCGACGGTGTCACCGTTCGCCAGGACCGACTCGTTGATCTTCTTGCCGTCGCGGGTGACCTTGGTCGAGGAGTCCGTGGTCCAGGTCCAGCTGGTGCCGTCGGCGCTCTTGACGGTGAGGGTGGCGCCGGACACCGAGGTGACCTGTCCGCGCTGCCACTCGCGGGTGACGTACTGACCGGTCACACCGTTCTTGACGGTGGCCTGGCCATGGATGCCGCGAGGTGTCCGCAGGTGCCGGTGGGCGGCCTGGTGGGCTGCGGTGGCCGAGGGCGAGGCGCTCGGCGTCGCGGTCGTACCGGAGGCGGCGTACGCCGTCGCACCGCCGACGGCGACCCCGCCGGCCAGGACGAGGGAGGCGACGGCGATGCCGCGCCGGCGCAGGGGCAGGGTGCGCATGATGATCTCCGAGGGTCACGGTGGTCGGCGTTGTACCGATTACCTGCGGAGCGTAGGGCCCGATTTTGTGGAAACGTTGTGGCGCGGCGGGCGGGGACGCGGGGCGCGGTTCGACCCCCGTCAGCTGGGGCCGGTGAGGCCCCCGCGCTGTCGAACCGCGCTCCCGCTGGTCTTGAGAGTACGGAGCGGGGGTCGGCCGGGCGAGCGAATTTACGAGTGCCTGCGGCCGGCCGGAAAGGCGTGAGGTGCGCGCCCGCCAGGGGTGCGCACCTCAGCTGTGGAGCGGTGCGGCCGTGAGGCCGTCGGGTTGCGGCCCAGCGGTCTCAGTTGTGGCCGAACTTCTTCTGCTTCTTGTGCGACATGGGCTCCGTGTCCAGCGGCATCTGCATGGGCGAGTGCTCCGCCTGCATGTCCATGGACATGGCCTTGTCCTGACGCCCACCGGCACCGTGCTCGGTGGAGCTCATGGCCTTGTGCTTGCCGCGGCCGCGGTTCTTGACCTTCGTCATGATCCAGTCTCCTGCATGGTCTAGGACACCGCACCCACGACCGGTGGGTGCTCACCCCACCGTCCCAGCACGCAAGTCTCCCCGCATCTCGAAGAGTTACCGAGAGTGACAGAGCGTGGCGGCCTCCAGGGGGTGGCGCGCTTGACGCATGCATGTCATAGTTAACGAGCGCGCTCCCCCCGGACAAGCGCAAGGCGTCCCGCAACCCTGTGATTGCGGGGCGCCTCTTGTCATCCTGGCAAACACCGCATGCCGCCGTCGAATCGGGACGGCTACGAAGCGGTTCTGGCGGAGCGGAAGTTGAGAGTACGTCAGGTGTGCGGGGGTTGACCGCGCTCGGTGCCGGCCGCAGGCCGTGGTCCGCCGGCGTGGCGGACGTCCCATGTGAGCTGGACGACAGTCCCCGCTGCGGGCGGGATCCGGCCCTTACCGTGTACGGATGTCCGCCTCACCCGACGACGCCGCGCCGCGCGATCCGCTGTCCGGGCTCGTGGCCGCGTACACCCCGCGTTTCGCGGAGTTCGCGTTCGAGCCCGGGTTCCTGGCCGCCGTCGACCAGCATGTCGCCGCCGTGCGCGAGCGGCTGCATGCCAGCGGGCCGGAGCTGGAGCTCCGGCCCGTGGACCGTGAGGCGCTGGCTGACTACGCGCTCGGCTTCACCGACGTGCTCGCCGAGAACGGCTGGTGCGAGCCGGTGGGGCAGGACTTCGCCGTGTGCCGGCTGACCGCGATCTGCTGGCTGGTGCACCGGCACCAACTCCTCGCGGCCTGACCCCAGGGCGCGTTGCGCGCCCCGTCGATGTGTCGTCGCGCCCCCTGGAGCTGTCTGGACCGTGCCCCGTGCGTCGGCTGGCTGGGAACGGTGACGCGCGCCGGTCGGGGGCTGGGCCGCGACCGGCGCGCGTCGTCCGGGGGCCGACCGGCACCGCGCGCGTGGGTGCCGGGTCGGGGGTGGAGCGGGGTTATCGCTCCCACTCGTCCGTGGTGCCAGAGGTGCCCGTGGTGCCTGCGGTGCCCGTGGTGGGGAGGGTCGGCTTCGCCGGCTGGCCCTCCATCGCGTCGGCGCGTCCGGCCTGGTAGGCGTCCAGGCTGCCACGGGCGTTGGCGGTCTCGCGCTCGGCCGCGTCCAGCCAGCGCTCCCAGCGCTGGCGCATCGGAATGATCATCCCGCCGCCGACGCCGACCACCGCGATGCCCGTCATGGTCGCCAGGATCGCGATCAGGACCGGCTGCGAGACCGAGGTGGCGATCCCCGCCTGGCCCAGTGCCGCGATCACGCCCAGGGCCACGATGAACGCCCAGGCGATGGTGGCGAGCGTGCGTCCGTAGGAGGTGCTGGTCAGCGCGCTGCCGACGATGCCGCGCACCGCGTTGGCGATCGCCATGGCGACGATGATGATCACGATGGCGACCAGGCCCTTGGGCAGCCAGGAAACGATGCTGTTGATCATCGTGCTGATCGGGTTGGCGCCGAACACACCCAGGGCCAGTTGCAGCGCCATCAGCAGGATCACGTAGTAGATGATCTTGCTGATGATCCCGGTGCCGTCATAGC
Source organism: Streptacidiphilus sp. EB129 (assembly GCF_041262645.1). Classification (NCBI taxonomy): domain Bacteria; kingdom Bacillati; phylum Actinomycetota; class Actinomycetes; order Kitasatosporales; family Streptomycetaceae; genus Streptacidiphilus; species Streptacidiphilus sp. EB129. The sequence goes on along the minus strand of NZ_JBGCCS010000022.1, from coordinate 62,734 downwards.
CCGAGCCCCGGAGCATCCGGGACACCCCGGCGCGTTCCGAGAGCTTCTCCGAGCCGACCCTTCGGAGCAGCCGGTCCAGCACCCGGGCGATCAGCCGGGCCACGAACCAGCCGATGGCCAGGATCGCCAGGAAGGCCAGGAACTGCGGGATGAACGTGGCGACCTTGGACCAGGCATTCGAAAAGCCCTGGCCGAAGTTCACGGAGAGAGCGAGCTGCTGTGCCATGGGGCGGACCTCCACTCGACGGGCCCGCACAGTCTGATCGCGCGCGGACGAGACCCCTCCATATGGGTCTGTTCTGTGGATACCAGTCGGTGCGCCGACCCGCCGCCGCAGTACGCCGAGTGGGTGAAACCGGGCGGTCTTGCGGTCGGCCGCCGCGGCGCGGTATCAACACCCATAGCTGACGGATCGTCAGCTATGACCGTGCCCCGCTCCGACGCCGCGCAGGGAGTCCGCCGCCATGCCCGAACCGCAGGACGCCCGTTCCGCCGCGCCGTCGGCACTGGTCGAGGCCGTGCTGGCCCAGCGGGGGCGGACCGGCAGGGGGCTGGTCGGGACGGGCTTCGACCACAGCCACGACCAGGTCTTCCGCGGCGCCTGCGCCCGCGCCGCGCTGCTCGCGGACGCACTGGCCGGGGCACTGGCCGGAACACTGGCCGACGCGCGGGTCGGAGCACTCGCCGCAGGCCCGGCCGGGGCCCCGGCGGCCGAGCCGCATGTCGGCTTGCTGCTGGACAACACCCCCGAGTACGTCCTGTGGCTGCAGGCCTGCGCCCTCGCCGGGGCCACGGCGGTCGGGATCAACCCCACCCGGCGCGGCCTCGACCTGCTCCGCGACATCCGGCACACCGACTGCGCCCTGGTCGTCGCCGAGCGGAGCCGGCTCCCGCTGCTGGACGGACTGGAGCTGCCGGTCCCGGTCCTGGACAGCGACTCCGCGCACTATGCCGCGCTGCTGGCCCGCTACGACGGTGCGGAGCCACCGTCTCGGCTGCCGGCCCAGGACACCAGGATGCTGCTCACCTTCACCTCCGGTTCCACCGGCGCGCCCAAGGCGGTCATCTGCAGCCAGCGGCGGCTCGCCCGGGCCGGGGACAAGCTGCGCGAGCAGTTCCGGCTCACCGCCGACGACACCGGCTACGCCTGCATGCCGCTGTTCCACGGCAACGCCACCATGGCGCTCTGGGCCCCGATGCTGCTGGCGGGCGGGGCCATAGCGCTGCGCAGCCGCTTCTCCGCCTCCGGCTTCCTGGACGACGTCCGGGACTACCGGGCGGGCTACTTCACCTATGTCGGCCGCGCCGTCTCCTATGTGCTGGCCACCGCGCCGCGCCCGGACGACGCGGACAGCCCGCTCCGGCTGGGCTTCGGCACCGAGGCGGGGGCGGTGGACGCGGCCCGCTTCGAGCGGCGCTTCGGCTGCTCGCTGGTCGAGGGCTACGGCTCCTCCGAGGGCGGGTGCAGCCTGAAGCAGGACCCGGCGGCCCCGCCCGGCGCGGTGGGCCGGACCGGCTCCGGACCCGACGACGACCTCGCGGTGGTCGACCCGGCCACCGGCGCCGAGTGCCCCCGCTCCCGCTTCGACGCCACCGGGCGGCTGCTCAACGGCGCCGAGGCCATCGGCGAGCTGGTGAACCGCACCGAGCGGGCCGGCTTCGAGGGCTACTGGCGCAACCCGGAGGCGGGCGCCGCCCGGGTCCGGCGGGGCTGGTACTGGACCGGGGACCTCTTCCACCGCGACCAGGAGGGCTGGTTCCGCTTCGCCGGGCGCAGCGCCGACTGGCTCCGGGTGGACAGTGAGAACCTGTCGGTCGCCGACATCGAGAACATCCTCGGTCGCTGGGAGGCGGCGGAGGCCGTCGCGGTGTACGCGGTGCCGGATCCGGTGGCGGGGGACCAGGTGATGGCCGCCGTCCAACTGCGGGACGGGCAGCGGGAACATGACGAGGTGACGCTCGCCGGCGCGCTGCGCGCCTTCCTGGCGGTGCAGCCGGACCTCGGCACCAAGATGCCGCCGCGGTTCGTGCGCTTCGTCGCCGCGATGCCGGCGACGGCGAGCCACAAGACCGCAAAGTCCGGTCTGCGGCAGGAGCGTTGGCTGGCCCCGGCGGGTGAGCTGGTGCTCTGGCGCCCGCACGCCGGCCTCGACTACCGACCCCTGACGCCCGGGGACGTCGCCGCGCTGCACGCGTCCTTCGCCGAGCACGGCCGGACCGCGCTGCTGGAGCAGGGCGGATGAGGTCACGGAATCCGGCTCGACCGTACGGAGTTCCCTTCCGTGCGGGATGACGGGCTGCCAGACTCTGACGCGTGCCCGAACTCGACATGCTGGTGATCGGATCCGGCCCGGGCGGCCAGAAGGCCGCCATCGCCGCGGCCAAGCTGGGCCGCCGGGTCGCTGTCGTCGACCGTCCCGACCGCGTCGGTGGAGTCTCCATCCACACCGGCACCATCCCGTCCAAGACCCTGCGTGAGGCGGTGCTCTACCTCACCGGGCTGACCCAGCGCGACCTCTACGGCCAGAGTTACCGGCTCAAGGACGAGATCACGGTGGCCGACCTGACCGCCCGCACCGAGCATGTGGTGAGCCGTGAAGTCGATGTGATCCGCAGTCAGCTCTCCCGCAACCATGTCGCGCTGCTGGCCGGGACCGGCCGGTTCGTCGACGACCACACCGTCGCGGTCCGCGATGTGACGGGTCAGGACCGGATGCTGACGGCCGAGCACATCGTCATCGCCACCGGCACCCGGCCGGCCCGGCCGGACCTGGTGGAGTTCGACGAGCGCACCATCCTGGACTCGGACAACGTGATCAACCTGGAGCGGGTCCCGCGCTCCATGGTCATCGTCGGCGCCGGGGTGATCGGCATGGAGTACGCGTCCATGTTCGCGGCCCTGGGCAGCAAGGTGACCGTGGTCGAGCAGCGCGAGAGGATGCTGGACTTCTGCGACGTCGAGGTGATCGAGTCGCTCAAGTACCACCTGCGCGACCTGGCGGTGACCTTCCGCTTCGGCGAGAAGGTGGCCGCGGTCGAGCGCCACCCGCGCGGGACGATCACCGTCCTGGAGAGCGGGAAGCGCATCCCCGCCGACGCGGTGATGTACTCGGCGGGACGCCAGGGGCTGACCGACGAGCTGGACCTCGGCAAGGCCGGCCTGACCGCCGACAGCCGGGGCCGGATCGCCGTCGACGCGCACTACCGCACCGCGGTCCCGCACATCTACGCGGTGGGCGACGTGATCGGCTTCCCGGCGCTGGCCGCGACCTCGATGGAACAGGGGCGGGTCGCCGCGTACCACGCCTGCGGCGAGCCGGTGCACCCGATGCCGGAGCTGCAGCCGATCGGCATCTACACCATCCCGGAGATCAGCTTCGTCGGCCGTACCGAGGACCAGCTGACCGAGCAGCGCGTGCCCTTCGAGGTGGGCGTGGCCCGCTACCGGGAGCTGGCCCGTGGGCAGATCATCGGCGACGCCCACGGTGTGCTGAAGCTGCTGGTCAGCCCGGAGGACCGGCGGCTGCTGGGAGTGCACTGCTTCGGCACGGGGGCCACCGAGCTGATCCACATCGGCCAGGCGGTGATGGGGTCCGGCGGCACCGTCGACTACCTGGTCGACGCGGTGTTCAACTACCCGACCCTGGCCGAGTCCTACAAGGTCGCCGCGCTCGACGCGACCAACAAGATCCGCCAGATCGAGCAGCTCCGGGACTGACCCCCGCGGCTGCGCCCCGGTGGCGGGCCGCAGTCGCACACGCAGACGGTATAAAGGCCGTATGAGCAGCAGGAAGCCGCCGGCCTCGGGGTCGGTCACCCTGGAGGACGTGGCCCGGGTCGCCGGAGTGTCCCGGGCCACCGTCTCGCGCGTCATCAACGGCAGTACGACGGTGGACCCGGCCATGCGCGTGCTGGTCGAGAACGCGGTCGCCGCCACCGACTACGTACCCAACCGGGCCGCGCGTTCGCTGGTCACCCGGCGCACCGACTCGATCGCGCTGGTGGTCTCCGAGGCCGAGCAGCGCGAGGTGGCGGACCCGTTCCTCGGCCGGGTGTTCACCGACCCGTTCTTCGGACGGGTCGTCACCGGCGTGATGGAGGCGATCCGTCCGCGCGGCGTGCAGCTGGTGCTGATGCTGGTGGACGACGCCGCCTCGCGCGCCGGCCTGGTCGGCTACCTGCGGCAGGGCCACGTCGACGGCGTGGTGCTGATCTGCGGCCACGCCGCCGACCCGTTGCCGGGGATGCTCGCGGACTCCCGGGTACCGGCGGTGCTGTCCGGGCGGCCGGGACAGCCCACGCCGATCACCTTCGTCGAGGCGGACCAGCGGGCGGGCGCGGTGCTGGCGGTGGACCATCTGGTCGCCACCGGGCGCCGCCGGATCGCCACTCTCGCAGGCCCGTTGGACATGCCGTCGGCGCAGGAGCGGCTGGCCGGCTTCCGCGAGGCGCTGGCCGGGCACGGCCTGGCCGAGGCCGGGATGGTCGAGGGGGACTTCACCCAGGCGGGCGGCGCGGCGGCGATGCGGGCGCTGCTGGAGCAGGCACCGGGCTTCGACGCGGTCTTCGTCGGTTCGGACCTGATGGCGCTGGGCGCGCTGCCGGTGCTGGGCCGGGCCGGACTGCGGGTGCCGGAGGACGTCGCGCTGGTGGGCTTCGACGACAGCAGCGCGGCGCTGGCCTGCGACCCGCCGCTGACCACGGTGCGCCAGCCGCTGGAGGAGATGGCGGCACGGATGGCGCAGCTGCTGCTGCGGCAGATCACCGAGCCGGGGGAGACCCAGGAGTCGGTGCTGTTCCGGCCGACCCTGGTGCTGCGGGAGTCCGCCTGAGCGGGCGGGTGGTTCCGGAGCCCGTGGAGCCATGGCGGCGGCGGGTGCCGTAGGTTCTGGCGCATGGATATGTTCGACAAGCAGGACACTCCGAGCACCGACGCGCGGCTGGCCGCGATCGAGGAGAAGCTCGACGCGATCATGGCGCACCTCGGGCTGACGGGCTCCCAGCCCCCGGTGGCGAGCTGGGGGCCGCCTGATGCCTCGGCCATGCCCGAGGTGATGGAGTGGATCACGCGGGGCAAGCTGATCATGGCCATCAAGCGGTACCGGGAGATCACCGGCTCGGGGCTGAGGGACGCGAAGGAGGCGGTGGACCTGGCGGCCGGGGCGTACCGCCGGTCCATCCGCTGACGGCTGCGGCGAGCCGGTCAGGTCGTGGCCGGGCGGAGCCGCAGGCCCTGCATGCCGCCGTCGACGGCGAGTGCGGTGCCGGTGACCGAGGCGGCTGCCGGGCCGGCCAGGTAGACGATGGCGGCGGCGACCTCGTCCGCGCCGACGAGGCGGCCCATGGGCTGCCGGGCGTTCAGCGCGGCCCGCTCGGCCTCCGGGTCGGGGGCGACGTCGAGCAGCCGACCGACCCACGGGGTGTCCGTCGTACCGGGGTTGACGCAGTTGACCCGGATGCCCTCGCGGACGTGGTCGGCGGCCATGGCCAGGGTCAGTGCGAGCACCGCGCCCTTGCTCGCCGAGTACAGCGCGCGCTGCGGAAGCCCGGCGGTGGCGGCGACGGAGCAGGTGTTGACGATGGCGGCGTGCCGGGAGCGGCGCAGGCTGGGCAGCGCGGCCCGGGTGACCCGGACCAGGCCCAGGACGTTGACGTCCAGCACCCGGTGCCACTCCTCGTCGGGGTTGTCCGCGACCGTCCCGGCCGCGCCGATACCGGCGTTGTTGACCAGGATGTCCAGGCCGCCCAGCGCCTCGACGGCGGCGTCGACGGCCGCGCGTACCGAGGCGTCGTCGGCGACGTCGGCCTTGAAGCCGCGCAGCGGGGCCCCGACCGTCTCGCCGGCCAGGTCCAGCACGGCGACGTCCGCGCCACGGGCGGCCAGCAGCAGGGCGGTGGCGCGGCCGATGCCGGAGGCGCCGCCGGTGACCACGGCGCGCAGTCCGGCCAGCTCGCCGGCGCCGCCGGGGCGGTGGCGGTCGTCGCCGGTCGGGGCGTTGGGGCCGGCCGGGGCGTCGGGGGTGTCGTGGGGGTGGGGAGAACCGGGGGAGCGGGGGGAAGCGCCAGGGGTGCTGGAAGCGGTCATGGGGTGGCCTCCGGGGTGCGGGTGCGAGCAGTCTGCTGGGCCGCCGCGCCCTGGGCAAGGGCGTCTGCGGCCCAGAAGGCGCCGGTCGGGTAGGTGTAGCGGGCGATGGACCCGGGCCACATCTCGGCGGAGAATCCGGGCGCGGACGGGGCCAGGTAGTGGCCCCGCTCCAGCCGTACCGGCTGCACGAAGTGCTGGTGCAGGTGGTCGACGTACTCGATGACCCGGTCCTCGGTGGTCCCGGACAGCGCGACGTAGTCGAACATCGACAGGTGCTGCACCAGTTCGCACAGCCCCACGCCGCCCGCGTGCGGGCACACCGGGACGCCGAACTTCGCGGCCAGCAGCAGGATCGCCAGGTTCTCGTTGACCCCGGCGACCCGGGCGGCGTCCAGTTGCAGCACGTCGATGGCACCGGCCTGCAGCAACTGCTTGAAGACGATGCGGTTCTGCACGTGCTCGCCGGTGGCGACCCTGACCGGGGCGATCCCGGCCCGGATCGCGGCATGGCCGAGGACGTCGTCGGGGCTGGTGGGCTCCTCGACCCAGTACGGGTCGAACTCGGCCAGGGCCTTGGTCCAGTGCACCGCCTCCTCGACGCCCCAGCGCTGGTTGGCGTCCACGGCCATCCGCACGTCGGGTCCGACGGCGGCACGGGCGGTGCGGCAACGCCGGATGTCGTCGGCGAGGTCGGCGCCGACCTTCAGCTTGATCTGGGTGAAACCGTCGGCGACGGCCTGCCGGGCGAGCCGGGTCAGCTTCTCGTCGGAGTAGCCGAGCCAGCCGGGGGAGGTGGTGTAGCCGGGGTAGCCCTCGGCCCGCAGCCGTTCGGTCCGCCCGGCCCGTCCGGGGACGGCCTGCCGCAGCATCGCCAGCGCCTGATCCGGCGTCAGCACGTCCTCCAGGTACCGGAAGTCGACCTGGCCGACCAGCCACTCGGGTTCCGCGTCGGCGAGGAACTGCCACAGCGGCTTGCCCGCCCGCTTCGCCGCCAGGTCCCACACGGCGTTGACGACGGCCCCGATGGCCATGTGCATCACGCCCTTCTCCGGCCCCAGCCAGCGGAGTTGGCTGTCGCCGACGAGGTCGCGGGAGAGCGAGCCCGGGTCGGCGCAGAGGGCCCGCAGGTCCCGGCCGACGATGTGCGGGCGCAGTGCCTGGATCGCGGCCACCAGCACGTCGTTGCCCCGCCCGATGGTGAAGCTGAAACCGTGGCCCTCGGCGCCGCCGGGGTCGTCGGTGCGCAGCACCAGGTAGGCCGCGGAGTAGTCCGGGTCGGGGTTCATCGCATCGGAGCCGTCCAGCTCTCGGGAGGTGGGGAAGCGGATGTCGTAGGTGTCGACCCCGGTGATGCGCGTGGTCGCGTCGGACAAGGGAGTTCCTCTCACCAGCTGAGGCAGATGGCCAACCCAAAGGTCGGAGGGCTGGTCTGGCTGGGGAGTTTACGGATGGTCAGCCAGCCGCGCAAGAAATTCATCGGATGTGTGGTCCGTGGCGGAATTGGGATTGTGCAATCCCTTGTCAGTGCAGGCAAGACCGTCGTAACGTCCTGATCGCCAGGGGCCGGTCCTGGGAGACCTACGGGTGGCGGCGGGGCCTGCCACCCCGCCGGAAGGGTGACAGTGCGCCTCCGTACTGCCTCCGACTCTCAGATACATCGGATGTCAACTGCTCGGATGTCCACTGCGTAGTACCTGAATCCCGGGAGATGTGAAGGTCATGAACCGCAGCACCGCACGTACCACCGCCGCCACGGCCGTCACGCTGCTTCTGGTGACCGGCCTGGCCGCCTGCAACCGCGGCAGCACCACCGCCACCGGGACCGCCGCCGCCAAGCCGCCGATCGGCATCGATCTGCCGCGCTCCGACTCGGACTTCTGGAACTCCTACGCCCAGTACCTCAAGTCCGACGTGACCGCCGACGGCGTCAACGAACTCCCGGTCAGCAACTCGCAGAACGACGTCACCAAGCTGGTGGCCAACGTCCAGGTCTTCGAGAACACCGGCGCCAAGGCCATCGTGATGGCCCCTCAGGACACCGGCGCGATCGCCTCCACCCTGGACGCCCTGGCGGCCAGGAACATCCCGGTGGTCAGCGTCGACACCAGGCCCGACAAGGGCAAGGTCTACATGGTGGTCCGCGCCGACAACCGCGCCTACGGCACCAAGGCCTGCCAGTTCCTGGGCGCGCAGCTCAAGGGCAAGGGCAAGGTCGCCGAGTTCGAGGGGGACCTGACCTCGATCAACGGCCGGGACCGCTCCGAGGCCTTCGCCGACTGCATGAAGACCAACTTCCCCGGTATCCAGGTCTTCCCGCTGGTCACCGACTGGAAGGGCGACGTCGCCTCCAGCAAGCTGGCCACCACGCTGGCCCAGAACCCCGACCTCAACGGCCTCTACATGCAGGCCGGCGGCGTCTTCCTGCAGCCCACCCTGGCGCTTCTGCAGCAGAAGGGGCTGCTCAAGCCGGCCGGGACGCCCGGCCACATCACCATCATCTCCAACGACGGCATCCCGCAGGAGTTCGACGCGATCCGCAAGGGCCAGATCGACGCCACCATCTCGCAGCCGGCCGACCTCTACGCCAAGTACGCGCTGTACTACGCCGAGGCGGCGGTCGCGGGCAAGACCTTCCAGCCGGGCCCGACCGACCACAACTCCACCATCATCGCCATCCCCAACGGCCTGGAGGACCAACTGCCCGCGCCCCTGGTGACCAAGGCCAACGTGGACGACACCACACTGTGGGGCAACACCGTCTCCAAGTAGTCGAGGCAGCCGACCGAGGTCCGGGCCTGATCCGCCCGGACGCACCTGAGAGGACCAACGGCCGTGGCCGACACGCCAACCAGCCCGACCGACCCGGTACCCGTGGTCGAGGCCCACGGGATCTCCAAGCGCTTCGGCACCACCGTCGCCCTGAGCGACGCGCGGATCGCCGTCGCGCCGGGGGAGTCGCATGCCCTGGTCGGCCGCAACGGGGCGGGCAAGTCCACGCTCGTCTCGATCCTCACCGGCATGCAGCGGGCCGACAGCGGCACCCTGCGCTTCGGCGGGCAGCCCGCACCCGCCGTCGGGGACCAGGCCGCCTGGCGCAGCCGGGTCGCCTGCGTCTACCAGCGCTCCACCGCGATCCCGGATCTGACGGTCGCCGAGAACCTCTTCGTGAACCGGCAGGGCGGCAGCGCCTTCCGCCCGATCCGCTGGAAGCAGCTGCGTGCCCGGGCCGCCGAACTGCTGGCCGAGTACGGGGTCGAGGTCGACCCAGGCCTTCGGGCGAAGGAACTGACGGTGGAGCAGCGGCAGTTCGTCGAGATCGCCAAGGCGCTGTCCTTCGGCGCCCGGTTCGTCATCCTGGACGAGCCCACCGCCAAGCTCGACGCGCGCGGCATCGAGCGGCTCTTCGCCAAGCTCCGCGAGCTGCAACGCTCGGGCGTGGCCTTTCTGTTCATCTCGCACCACCTCGCCGAGGTGTACGAGCTCTGCAGCAGCGTCACCGTCTACCGGGACGCCCGGCACATCCTCACCGCGCCGGTCGCCGAACTCGGCCACGCGGCGCTGGTCGAGGCGATGACCGGGGAGTCGGGCCGTGCTCCGGCGGCCGCGTCCTCCGCCGTGACGCCCGCCGCGTCCTCGGCCGCTGCGTCCGTGCCAGGGGAGGATCTGCTGACCGTCGACGGCCTGCACCTCCCGGGCGCGTACCAGGAGTTGTCGCTGACGGTCCGGGCGGGCGAGGTGCTGGGGCTGGCCGGGGCCACCGCCAGCGGCAACGTCCAGGTCGGCGAGACGCTGGCCGGGCTGCACCGCCCGGCCGGCGGTACGGTCGCCGTCGACGGACGCGCGGTCAGGCCCGGCTCGGTCCCGGCGGCGCTGGCCGCCGGCGTCGGCCTGGTACCCGAGGACCGGCATCTGCAGGGGCTGGTCGTGGGCCGCAGCGTCGCCGAGAACGCCACCCTCACCGTCACCGACCAGCTCGGCCCGTACGGGACGGTACTGCCGTCGCGTATCGCCGCCTTCGCCGGACGCATGATCGCGGACCTGGACATCCGCACCCCGGGTCCGGCCACCATCGTCGGCGCGCTGTCCGGCGGCAACCAGCAGAAGGTCGTCGTCGCGCGGGCGCTGGCCACCGACCCGCGGCTGCTGGTCGCGATCCGGCCGACGAACGGCGTGGACGTCAGGTCCAAGGAGTTCCTCCTGGAGCGCATCCGCCGGCATGCCCGGGACGGCCGGGCCGCGCTGGTCGTCTCCGACGAGCTCGACGACCTGCGCAGCTGCGACCGGGTCCTGGCGATGTTCCACGGCCGGGTCGTCGGCGAGTTCGCCCCCGGCTGGACGGACGAGCAGCTCGTCGCCGCGATGGAGGGACTCACCAGCGCGGACCCCGACCCCGTCCGCACCCCCGCCGAAGCCCAGGACCAGCGATGAAGAGGGAATCCATGCCATCCGTCAGTGACACCGGGACCGCCGACACCGCGACGGCCGCCGTACCGCCGGACACCGCCCTGTCGGCCGGCGACGGGGCGGCGGGCGCCGCGCGGCGCCGCCGGTTCGAGCTGCAGCGCTACCGGGACCTGTCGCTGGTCCCGGTGCTGCTGGTGCTCGGGGTGATCGGCTTCATCGTCTCGCCGGCCTTCCTGACCACGACCAACCTGGTCAACGTCGCCCAGCAGTCGACCGAACTCAGCCTGCTGGTGCTGGCCGAGGCGCTGATCCTGATCTGCGGCCGGATGGACCTCTCGCTGGAGTCCACCATCGGCGTCGCCCCGGTCGTCGCCGTCTGGCTGGTCCTGCCCACCTCCGGCGGACGCTTCAACGGTCTTGGCCTGTTCCCCGGCTGGGCCGCGATCCCGCTCTGCCTGCTGGTCGGCGCGGTCATCGGCGGGTTCAACGGCTTCCTGATCCTGAAGCTGCGGCTCAACGGATTCATCGTCACCCTCGGCGGGCTCACCATGCTGAGGGGGCTTCAGGTCGCGCTGTCCCAGGGCCAGTCGATCGTGAACGTGCCCAGCTCCTTCACCTACCTGGGCAGCGCCTCGTGGTTCGGCGCCCCGGCGGCGGTGTGGATCTGCGTGCTGCTGTTCGCGGTCGGCGGCTGCGCGCTGGCCTGGCTGCGGCACGGCCGCGCGCTCTACGCCATCGGCGGCAACCCCGAGGCCGCGCGCACCGCGGGGATCCGGGTGGACCGGATCACCTGGATCGTGCTGATCCTCGGCGGCACGCTCGCCGCCTTCGCCGGGATCCTCTACACCGGTCACTACGGCTCGATCTCCGCCGACCAGGGCAGCGGCTGGATCTTCCAGGTCTTCGCCGCCACCGTCATCGGCGGGGTCAGCCTGAACGGCGGCCGCGGCACGCTCTTCGGCGCGCTGACGGGGGTGCTGACGCTTCAGCTCGTCGTCAACGTGATGACCCTGGCGGGGGTCCCGCCGCTGTGGAACCAGTGCCTGAACGGGGCGATCATCATCATCGCGCTGATCATCTCCCGGTTCACCTCCGGCGAGCGGCAGGAGTGAGGCAGGCGCGGGGCTCTGTGCTGCCAACCCCCTACGAAGGTGCATGGTTGGCAGCGCGTGCAGTTGATCAAGCAGAGCCCCGCGCCCCCAATTGCCCCTAGTCGGCGGTGGCGATGAGGGCTTCCAGCTTTACGTCGGGGTTGCCGCGGACGAAGCTGTTCATCTGCCACTTGTCGCCGAAGAGCGCCAGCAGCACGTCGTCGGAGCGGCGGGTGAGCGCCTCGCCGTTGACCAGGCGGGTGCGGTGCAGCGTGGCCGCGCCCTCGGCGTCGGTGACCCGGGCGATGTTGTACGGGAGGTGGTCCAGCGCGATGGGGGACGAGAACTCGTGCTCCATCCGGTGCAGCACCACGTCGAACTGCATCGGCCCGACCGCCGCCAGCACCGGGGCCTGGTCACCGCGCCGGTCCGAGACCAGCACCTGCACCACGCCCTCCTCGTCCAGCTGCGAGATGCCCTTGCGGAACTGCTTGGAGCGGCTGATGTCCTTGGGCCGGGCCACCGCGAAGTGCTCCGGGGCGAACGCCGGCAGCGGCGGGAACTCGGCCTTCTTGCCCGCGTAGAGGGTGTCGCCGACCCGCAGCGCGGTGGCGTTGATCAGGCCGACCACGTCGCCCGGGTACGAGGTGTCGACGACGGTGCGCTCGGCGCCGAAGACGGTGTGCGCGTACTTCGTCGCGAAGGAGCGCCCGCTCGCGGCCCGGGTCACCGACATCCCGCGCTCGAACACGCCGGAGCAGACCCGGACGAAGGCGATCCGGTCGCGGTGCGCCGGGTCCATGTTCGCCTGGATCTTGAACACCAGGCCGGAGAAGTCCGACTCGACCGGACGGGTCGCCGGCACGGCCGAGCCGCCGCTGCCGGCAGCGCCGCCGCCCCCGCCGGTCGCGGGCGCGGCCAGTGGACGCGGTCCGGGGGCCGGGGCCAGGTCGACCACGGCGTCCAGCAGCAGGCCGACGCCGATGTTGGTGAGCGCGGCGCCGAAGAACACCGGGCTGATCTTCCCGGCCCGGAAGGCCTCCGGGTCCCAGCCGGGACCGGAGGAGAGCACGAGTTCCAGCTCCTCCAGCGCGGTCTCCCACAGGCCGCCCTCCTCGGCGGTGGCCTGCTCGGAGGTCAGCCGCTCCTCCACGGCCTTGTGGGTGCCGCCGGGGACGCGGGTGAAGCGCAGCATCTGCTCGGTGTCCGAGGCCTGCACCAGACCGCGCAGGTTGCCGGCGTTGCCGACCGGCCACACCACCGGCACGGGGGTGATCCCCAGCACGGTCTCGATGTCGTCCAGCAGTTCCAGCGCCTCGCGGCCCCGGCGGTCCCACTTGTTGATGAAGGTGATCACCGGGACGCCGCGGTGCCGGCAGACCGAGAACAGCTTGCGGGTCTGCTCCTCCAGGCCCTTGGCCGCGTCCACCAGCATGATCGCGCAGTCGACGGCGGCCAGGACCCGGTAGGTGTCCTCGGAGAAGTCCGCGTGGCCGGGGGTGTCGACCAGGTTCATCACATGGCCCCGGTGTCCGAACTGCAGCGCGGCTGAGGTCACCGAGATGCCGCGGTCGCGCTCCAGCTCCATCCAGTCGGAGGTGACCCCGCGCCGACCGCCCTTGCCGTGCACCGCACCGGCCGAGGTGATCGCCTGGGCGTGCAGCGCGAGCGCCTCGGTCAGCGTCGACTTTCCGGCGTCGGGGTGGCTGATCACGGCGAAGGTGCGTCGCCGCTCGGCCTCCTGGAGGACCTGGGGCGCGCTGGCGGGGTGATCGGTGCTCACGTGATTTCCTCGGTCCTGGAGCAAGCGGGGGAACGAACCACCTTAACGAGGAACACCCCGCCGCGTCGAACCACATCGTGCCGGTGGAGCCGCCTCGTGCTAGAAGACCACCAGCGATCGGCCGCCGCGCCCGGCGGCCATCCGCTCGAACGCGGCCGGGATCTCGTCCAGCGTGATCCGGTCGGTGATCAGCGCCTCCAGGTCGAGCGCACCGGAGCGGACGTGCTCGGCCAGCACCGGGATGTCCTTGACCGGGTCGCTGTTGCCGTAGACGCAGGCGGTCAGGGTCCGGGCGAAGTGGAAGATCTCCAGGGCGGAGAAGGACACCATGTCGGCCTTGCCGCCGATGCCCACCACCGTGGTCCGTCCGCCGCGCCGGGTGGCCGACCAGGCCGCGCGGATCGTGCTGCTCCGGCCGACGCATTCGAACGCGTGGTCCGCGCCGTGCCCGCCGGTGAGCGCGCGCACCGCCTTCGGGGTCTGCTCGTCCGCGATCAGGAAGTCGGTGGCGCCGTGCAGCCGGGCCAGCTCCTCCTTCTCCGGGGTGACGTCCACCGCGATGATCGGGGCCGCGCCCGCGATCCGGGCGGCCTGCAGCACGGCCAGGCCGACCCCGCCCAGCCCGTAGACCACCACGGACTCGCCCGCCTTCACCCGCGCGGAGTTGTGGACCGCGCCGTAGCCGGTGAGCACGGCGCAGCCGAGCAGCGCGGCCGAGGTCAGCGGAACGCCCTCGGGCAGCGGGATCAGCGCGTTCTCGCCGACCACGGTCTCCTCGGCGAAGGCGGCGACGCCCAGCCCCGGGTAGACCGTGCTGCCGTCGGCGAGGGCGGCGTAGCCCTGCACCGAGGCGGCGTAGGAGTTCTCGCAGAGCCACGGCTCGCCGATCACGCAGAGGTGGCAGTGGCCGCAGGCCGGCGCCCAGTTCAGCACGACCGGGTCGCCGGGTCGCACTGAGCGGACGCCCTCGCCGACCGCGACGACGGTGCCGGCGCCCTCGTGGCCGAGGACCACCGGGGTGGACGCGCGGAGCACCCCGGTGGAGAGCGACAGGTCGGAGTGGCAGACGCCGGCGGCGGCGAGCTTCACCCGGACCCGGCCGGGGCCGGGCTCGGGCAGCTCGATCTCGGTGAGCTCCAGGGGAGCGCCCACGGCGGGGAGCAGGGCGGCGCGGACCATGTGTGTGGTTCCTCTTCCGGAAGGAGGGGCGGACGACTGATCAGAACTGCAGGGACTTCGGCTGGAGGAACTCCTCCAGGCCGTGGCGTCCCAGCTCGCGGCCCACGCCGGAGCCCTTGTAGCCGCCGAAGGGCGCCAGCGGGTTGAAGCGGCCGCCGTTGATGTCGACCTGGCCGGTGTCCATCCGGCGGGCGAACGCCGCCGCGGTCTCGTTGTCGGCTGCCCAGACGCCGCCGGCCAGGCCGTACTCGGTGCCGTTGGCGATCTCCAGGGCGTGCTCCTCGTCGCGGTAGGCGAGGATCGACAGGACCGGGCCGAAGATCTCCTGCTGCGCCACCGTCGTGTCCGGCCGGACGTCGGCCAGTACGGTCGGGCGGACGTAGAAGCCGACCGGCAGCCCCTCGGGGGCCTCCGGGCCGCCGGCGACGACGCGGGCGCCCTCGCGCACCGCGGTCTCGATGTAGCCGCGCACGCGGTCCCGCTGCTTGGCGTTCACCACCGGGCCCAGCCGGGTGTCGGGCGCGGCCGGGTCGCCGGGGACGTACTTCTCGGCGGCCTTGGCGGCGAGCGCGACGGCCTCCTCGTACTGGTCCTGCTGGACCAGCAGCCGGGTCCAGGCGCTGCAGGTCTGGCCGGAGTTGGCGAAGACGTTGCCGACGTTGACGTTCACCGCGCGGGCCAGGTCGGCGCCGGGAAGCACCACGTTGGCGGACTTGCCGCCCAGTTCCAGGGCCACCCGCTTGATGCCGCGTCCGGCGGTCTCGGCGATGCTCCGGCCCACGGCCGTGGAACCGGTGAACGAGACCAGGTCCACCTCCGGGTGGGCGGCCAGGGCTGCCCCCGCGACCGTGCCGATACCGGTGACCAGGTTGAACACCCCGGCCGGGAAGCCGGCCCGGTGCACCAGGCCGGCGAACAGCCGGGCCACCAGCGGGGTGTCCTCGGCGGGCTTGAGCACCACGGTGCAGCCGGCCGCGAGCGCCGGGACGACCTTGGCCACGATCTGGTGCAGCGGGTAGTTCCACGGGGTGATCGCGGCGACCACCCCGGCCGGCTCGGCGTAGACGATGGAGTTGCCGACCTGCTCGGAGAACTCGTACCCGTCCAGCAGGTCGAGGTAGGAGTGCGCCACGCCGAGCGGCAGCGCCGCCTGCACGGCGGTGGCGAAGCCGATCGGGCAGCCGAGTTCGGCGACCACGGTCTCGGCGATCTCCTGCTGCTGGGCGGCCAGGCCCTCGCAGAGCCGGCTCAGGTACTCCAGGCGCTGGGTGGGCGTGGTCGCGCCCCAGGACGGGGCGGCGGCCCGGGCCGCGCGCACGGCGGCGTCGACGTCCTCGGCGGTGCCGGCCGGTACGGACGCGATGACCTCCTCGGTCGCCGGGTTCAGTACGGGGATCGAGTCGCTCCCGAGGGAGTCCCGCCACTCGCCGCCGATGTACTGGTCTCCATGCTGTCGCACCGGATGGTCCTTCCGTCGTCGGGGCCGCGCTGCGCCGCCATTAACTAGCGATGCTAGTTAATGGCGGTCGCGGAGGGAACGCAAGGGCCCGGGTGCGTGCCGCGCGTCACCCGTCCGCCTGCCCGTCGCCGCGCCCGCTCATGATCTCCCGGCCTCCTCGGGTCGGCGGCGACGGAACGCCCCCTATGCTTCACTCCATGCGATCGGATGCACACCCCGCGGCCTTGAGTGCCACCGAGGCTGCGGCCCCACCGAAGGCCAAGCGGGTGCCGCGTGCCCAACGCGAGCAGCAGATGCTGGACGCGGCGGTGCGGGTCTTCTCCCGCTGCGGCTACCACGCCGCCTCGATGGACGAGATCGCGGAGGCCTCGGACGTCTCCAAGCCCATGCTGTACCTGTACCTGGGCTCCAAGGAGGCGCTGTTCGCCGCCTGCATCCGCCGCGAGGCGGACCGGCTGATCGCGGCGGTCGGCCAGGCGGCGGAGCCCGGCCTGGAGACCGGTGAGCAGCTGCGCCGGGGACTGACCGCGTTCTTCGCCTTCGTCGCGGAGCACCGGGACAGCTGGATCGTGCTGTACCAGCAGGCCCGGGCACAGGGCGAGCCGATCGTCGAGGAGGTGGCGGCGGCCCGCCGCCAGGTCACCAACGCGGTCACCGCGCTGGTCCGGCGCGCCGCGCTGAGCTCCGTCCCGACGCCCCGTCAGGGTGATACGCCGCGTCAGGGCGACAGCCCGGACCGGGGTGAGGCCGCGGCGGTGGCCCAGGCCATCGTCGGCGCCGCCGACGCGCTGGCCGGCTGGGTCCTGGACACCGGTCCCGAGCCGCCGGAGGAGACCGCCCGGCGCCTGATGTCGGTGATCTGGATCGGTCTGGAACCCCGCCTGCACGGCGCCCGGTACCCCGAGCCCGACTGACCGTCCCGGCGGGAACGGTGTCAGGAGCCGGGGTCGGAGCGATGGCCGGGGCGGGCTCACCCGTTCGGCCCGTAGCGGCTCGCCGGTCCGGGGGCGGCGTGTGAGCGTGGGCCGGAGAGTGCCGTTCCGAACCTCCGGAGGACCCGCCGTGTTGTCGTCGCCCCGCTTTCGCGCCTCCGTCGTCGCGGTCACCCTCGCGGCGGCGCTGCTGGTGCTGCCCGCCTGTTCCAAGAAGTCCAGCGACAACGCCAGCCTGACCGCCAACGCGGCGACGCCCACGAACAGCGCCTCCGCGATCGCCTTCGCCAAGACCCGCTTCGTCGCCAACGCCAGCCTGGCCGCGGGGGCCTCTTACCAGTGGCTCTACAAGCCGTTCAAGGCGGGGACCTTCCAGAAGGGGGCGAGCGGGCGCACCGCCGCACTGGTGAAGGGCGCGCTGGCCGCGGCCTTCACCTACAACCGGCTGAAGGCCGCGCTCAACGACGCCAAGGGCGACCCGACCCTGTCCAAGGCCACCAATGCGCTGCAGTCGGGCGTGGACAGCATCAAGAACCTGCCGAGCAAGATCAAGGGCGGCACGGCGAGCGACGCCGACTTCAACCAGGTCCAGAACGTGATGACCGGGGTGAAGCAGGCCGGCGCGTCCAACGGACTCAACGTCACCGACCAGGTTCCCTCCGCCGGCCAGCTGACCCAGATGGTCAACAGCTGACCGCGGCGCCGCGGACCTCCTGGCGGTGGTAGACCAGCACCTGGGCGGGGGCGTCCCCGCGCGCGGGGACCGGCAGCCGGTACTCCCGGGGCACGCGCTCCGCCAGGTTCACCGCCACCGCCAGCACCTTGCCGTCCAGCGGCCCGCCGACGAACTGTGTGTGGGCCTGTCGCATGCCGACAGCTTCGCACTTCCGGCCCCTCGCACACAGCACACCCTTCGCACCCGTATCCTGCCTGTACACATTCCGGCAACCCTGGGATGTGTAGGGAGGCGAGAGGGGCTCGATGGAACCCGCGAGGCGCAGTAGCTGGTGGCGCAGATGGACCGGCACGGGCACCGGCGGTGCGGTTCCGTCCGGTGCGGAGGACGCCGCCTCGCGCCTGGAGCAGCTGCTCCGTGCCGTGCGTGCGGGATTCCCGGTGGCGCCCGCCGCGCACGCGGAGGACTACCGCTGCTCCTGCGACCGGGTCGGCTGTCCGGCCCCGGCGCAGCATCCACTGTCCTTCGCCTGGCAGTCCCAGGCCACCGTGGACGTCGAGCAGGTCGGCCGCTGGCTGGCGCGCGACCCGCTGGCCAACGCCGTGACCGCGACCGGCCGGGCGCACGACGTCCTGGACGTCCCGGCCGAGGCCGGCCGCCTCGCGCTGGAGCAGATGGACGAACTCGGCGTCGCCCCGGGCCCGGTGGCCGCGATAGGCGAGGACCGCTACCTCTTCTTCACCACCAGCCGCGCCTCCCTCGACGAGGACGAGTGGTGGACCTCCGAGCTGGACACCCGCCCCGAGGACGTCTCCGAGCATCCCGGCCTGCGCTGGCACACCAAGGGCAGCTATGTCCTGCTGCCGCCGTCCCGCCTGATCGACGGGACGACGGCCACCTGGGTCCGCGGCCCCGACCTGCCGCTGCCGGACCCGCTGCGGGTGCTGGACGTGCTCACCGACGCCTGCACCGCCGTGGGCGCGGTGGCCGTCGGGGAGCAGTGGCTGATCGGCTAGGCCGGACGGCGGGGCCGGGCCACGGGGCCGGACGGCGGGGTCAGGGCAGCGTCAGGATCTCGGTGCCGTCCTCGGTCACCACCATGGTGTGCTCGAACTGCGCGGTGCGCTTGCGGTCCTTGGTGACCACGGTCCAGCCGTCGGACCAGACCTCGTGCTGGTAGGTGCCCAGCGTCAGCATCGGCTCGATGGTGAAGGTCATCCCGGGACGGATCACCGTGGTGGCGTGCGGGGCGTCGTAGTGCGGCACGATCAGCCCGGAGTGGAACGACGTGTTGATGCCGTGTCCGGTGAAGTCCCGGACCACGCCGTAGCCGAAGCGCTTGGCGTAGGACTCGATGACCCGTCCGATGATGTTGATCTGCCGGCCCGGCTTCACCGCCGCGATGCCGCGCCGGGTCGCCTCCAGGGTGCGCTCCACCAGCAGCTTGGACTCCTCGTCCACGTCCCCGACCAGGTACGTGGCGTTGAGGTCGCCGTGCACGCCGTGGATGAAGGCGGTCACGTCCAGATTGACGATGTCGCCGTCCTGCAGCACGGTCGAGTCCGGGATGCCGTGGCAGATCACCTCGTTGACGGAGGTGCAGATCGACTTGGGGAAGCCCCGGTAGCCGAGGTCCGAGGGGTAGGCGTCGTGGTCGCACATGTACGCGTGCGCGATCCGGTCGAGCTCGTCGGTGGTCACCCCGGGGGTGATCGCGGCGGCCGCGGCCTCCATCGCGCGGGCCGCGATCCGGCCGGCGATCCGCATCTTCTCGATCGTCTCCGCCGTCTGCACCTCGGGGCCCGTGTAGGGCTTCGGCGCCTTGCGGCCGACGTACTCGGGGCGCGGGATGTGCGCCGGAACGCTGCGGGTGGGCGAGAGGGTGCCCGGTACGAGGGGAGACATGGGCTCAATCCTAACGATCCTCACGATCGGGGGGCCCGACGTTCGTCCCGAACGGCTGGACGGCAGGCGTGGGGCCTGCCGTCCAGGGCAGGATGGGGGCAGGACGACCGGCGAAGGAGCGGCGTATGACCGGGACCACCGCGAGCGGGGACCCCGACGAGGGCTGGTACTACTGCCTGAAGCACAAGGCGGTCGAGAAGGGCATGGTCTGCCCGGGGCGCGCCCGGCTCGGCCCGTACCCGACCGAGGCCGACGCCGCCCGGGCGCTGGAGAAGACCCGGGAGCGCAACGAGGAGTGGGACAACGACCCGCGCTGGAAGTAGCCGGGCAGCAGCCACCGATCCGGACATCGGTGGCATACCGGGCACCCTCTTGGCGCCGGTGCGGTGAACGTGCCAGGGTGACACCGAGACCAGGCCGCGTACGGAGCTTCGCCGCCCGGTACGGACGGGGCGGGACCAGTACGGCTCGGGGGGCACTCAGGCGTGGCGGACGACAGGGGCGCTGACCCCGGCGCGGTGACGGACCCCGGCGCGGCCGCCGCGCCGCGACAGGACCGCTCCGGCGGCGCGGGTGCCGCTGACGGTGACCGGGCCGCTGACGGTCACCGGGCCTTCGACGGCGGCAGGGCCGTCGGCAAGGGCAGGTCCCCCGGCCGGGGCTTCGACGGCGACAGGGCTTCCGTCGGCGGGGCCTCCGGCGGCGGGAGCGGCGCGGTGAAGGCCGTGCTCGCGGTCGTGGCCGTGCTTGGGCTGTCGGTGGCCGCGATGAGCCTGCACGCGGCCGGACCCGCGCCCTTCGGCGGGGACGGACCGCTGAACGGCTGGTGGGTGCTGGTCGCACTGGTCGTGTTCATCGCCGGTTGCACCGCCGCCGCCAAGTACCGGGCCCGGCAGGACGAGCGGCCGATGGGGACCGGGCGTGAGGCGCGGCTGGCCTCGATGACCTTCGCGGTGCTGCTCGGTGCCACCCTGGTCACCTTCGTCTCGGTCATCGCCCTCGGTACCGGGCAGGCCAAGGGCCCTGACAACCCGCCACTGCCGGTGGTGACCGCGCAGGCCAGCGCCGGGCCCACGCACCCGCTCAGCACCCCCGCGCCGGATCCGAAGCAGTCGGCGGCGGGTCTGCCGCTGGGCACGATCCTGCTGTTCCTGGTCGGACTGCTCTGCCTGGCCCTGGTCGTCGTCGGCGTCGTCGCGGTCCTGCGCTGGCTGCAGGTCAGGACCAGGCCCTCGGCGCCGGTCGTCTCGGCGCTCGCCCCCGAGGACGGGACCGCCGCGCTGTCGGAGGCCGTCAGCGCGGGGCGCCTGGCGCTGCGCGGGGAGGACGTACGGGCCGCCGTCATCGCCTGCTACGCGGCGATGGAGGACTCGCTGGCCGGCGGCGGGGTCCGCCGGCAGGCCGCGGACAGCCCGGCCGACACGCTGCTGCGCGCAAGCGAGGCGGGCCTGCCGGTCGGCCCGGAGTCGGTCGTCCTGGCGGAGCTGTTCCGCGAGGCCCGCTACTCCACCCACCCCATGGACGTGGACCAGCTGCGCCGCGCCCGCGCCGCGCTGGACGCCATCAGCGGCCACCTCGCCGCGCACCTCGCCCGCAGGGAGCGCGAGCGCCGGGCCGCGGCTGCGGCCGCCGACGCGGCTGCCGCAGCCGCCCCGTCGGAGGTGGTCGCGCCGTGAGCTCCCGTCCCGCGCCCCGGCTCGGGGTGCTGCCCGAGTCGCTGCTCTTCCTCGGCGGAGCCGCCCTCGTCATCGAGACCGTGCTCGCCCTGGTCGGCGGGCTCACCGCCGCGGCGGGCGGCGCGGCCGCCCTGGCCGCCGTCGTGCCGCTGGCCGTCCGCTACGTGCAGGGCGCGGACGCCATGGACAGCGACTACCGCCGCAAGGTCCGCCTGGTCGGCAGCCGCGAACCCACCCTGCGGTACTGGGACGCGGCGATCGAGGACTCGCACGAGTCGCTGTCCGGTTACGAACTCCACCTGCGCCCGCTGCTGCAGCGCCTGTTCGCGGTCCGGCTGGCCGAGCGGCACGGAGTGTCGCTGCACACCCAGCCCGAGCGGGCCGCCGCGCTCATCGGCCCCGAGCTGTGGCCGTGGATCGACCCGTCCCGGGTCCGGATCAGCAGGCACCCGCTGGACGCGCGCCCCGCCGGCGGCGCCACGGTCCGCCGGGTCGATCCCAGGCTCGCGCCGGAGCCGCTGCCGCCCCACCTGCTCACCGCCCTGGTCGACCGCCTGGAGCACCTGTGACCCCCGGAGCGCCGACCGCCGCCCCGCGCCGGCCCGACCGGCACCTCACCGTCCACCGAGGAGCACCGTGACCGCAACGACCACCACCACGATCCGGCCCGGCGCGCCCGTGCCGACGCTGACGCCGCAGCAGGCGGGGGAGCGGGCCCACGCCGTCCTCGCCGAGGTGGAGCGCGCCGTCGTGGGCAAGCGCGGGGCCCTGGAACTGGTGATGCTGGGCGTCCTGGCCGGCGGCCACGTGCTGATCGAGGACCTGCCCGGGCTCGGCAAGACGCTGCTGGCGCGGTCCTTCGCCACCGTCCTGGGGCTGGACTTCAGCCGGATCCAGTTCACCCCCGACCTGCTCCCCTCGGACGTGTCCGGTGCGCCGTTCTACGACCAGCGCACCGGCGAGATGGTGTTCCGTCCGGGCCCGGTCTTCACCCACCTGCTGCTCGCCGACGAGATCAACCGCACCCCGCCGAAGACCCAGGCGGCGCTGCTGGAGGCGATGGCCGAGGCGCAGGTCTCGGTGGACGGGGTGACCCGGCGGCTGCCGTCCCCGTTCGTGGTGATCGCCACCGACAACCCGATCGAGTACGAGGGCACCTACACCCTCCCCGAGGCCCAGCTGGACCGCTTCCTGCTGCGCGTGCGGATGGGCTACCTGCCGGTGGCGGACGAGGCCGCGATGCTCAGGGCCCGGCTGGACCGCTCCGCGCCCGAGGCGGTGCTGGCGGCGGTGTCCGACCCGGCCGAGGTGCTGGCGATGCGCGACAGCCTGGAGCGGGTCGAGATCGACGACGACCTGGTGGACTACATCGTCGCGCTGATCGACGCGAGCCGTAAGCACGCCCAGATCCAGGTCGGCGCCTCGCCCCGGGGAGGGCTCGCCCTGGTCCAGCTCGCCCGCGCCCGTGCGGTGATGGCCGGCCGCGACTACGTCGTCCCCGAGGACGTCAAGGCGGTGGCCGTGCCCGCCCTGGCCCACCGGATCAGCCTGCGCCCCGAGCTGTGGGTCCGCCGGATCAGCGCCGACGACGTCATCGCGGGCCTGGTCGACACCGTCCCCACCCCGCGCACCACCCCGCGCGCCAACCCCGCGCCCGCCGTGCCGGCGCCGTCCCCCGCCTCCGCATGACGCCCGCGAACGCGGCGGTGCTGCGGGCGCTGGGAGCGGGGCCCGGGGACGACGACTCCGGCGCGCCGCTGGCGCAGCCGGAGGGCTGGCGGCCCGGGGAGCGGGTGCTGCGGCTGGCCACGGTCGGCGCCGCGGCCGTGGCGGCGGCCCTGCTCAGCGGAGAGGGCTGGCTGCTCGCGCTGGCAGCGGGCCCCGCCTGCCTGCTGCTGCTCGCGGCAGCGGGGGGCGCCCGGCCGAGCCGCAGCCGGGCCACCGCCGAGGTCCCGACCCGGCGCTGCTTCGAGGGCGAGCCGCTCACCGCCACCGTCACCGTCGCGTTCGACGGCGTCTCCGGCTGGATCGACCCCGGGGTCGCCCCCGGCCCCGGCACCACGCTGGTCTCGGTGGACGTGACCGGAGCCGTGGTCACCCTCGGGTTCACCGCCCGCCGCTGGGGCCGCTGGTCGCTGGGCGTCGTCGACCTCGACCTGTACGACGCCGGGGGCCTGGCCCGGCGCACCCTGCGGGTCGACCTCGGCGAGGTCGAGGTGTTCCCGATGCCGGTCGACGGCAGTCTCACCCCCATCCCGGTCCGGCTGCCGGACCGTCTGGGCGAGCACACCGCGCGGCAGAGCGGCGAGGGCGTCGAGGTCGTCGGCGTGCGCCCGCACGTCTGGGGCGAGCGGCAGCGGCGGATCCACTGGCCCTCCACCACCCGTCGCGGCAGCATCCAGATCAACCAGTTCGCGGCCGAGCGCACCGCCGACGCGGTGATCCTGCTCGACGCCTTCAGCGACGTGGCCGACCCGCTCACCGGGGCCTCCAGCCTGGACTCCTCGCTGCGGGTGGCGGCCGGCCTGGTCCGCACCTACCTGCGCAGCCACGACCGGGTCGGCATCGTCTCGGTCGGCGGCAAGCTGTACTGGCTGCAGCCGGGCACCGGTGACGCGTACTTCTACCGGATCGTGCAGACCGTCCTGGACATCCGCCGCGACCTGGCCTTCAACACCCCGGACCTGAACCGGCTGCCCCCGCCCGCGCTGCCGCACGGAGCCCTGGTGTACGCGGTGACGCCGCTGGCGGACACCCGGATCATGGACGTCCTCGGCGGCCTGGCCGAGCGCGGCAACCCGCTGGTCGTGGTGGAGATCCCGATCGGCGACCCGAGGATCGCCGAGAACGACGCCGTGGAGCAACTCGCGCTGCGGCTGTGGCGGCTGGACCGTGAGGCGGTGCGCTACAGCCTGATCGAGAAGGGTGTCCCGGTGGTTCCGTGGGAGGGCGGCACGCTGGACCTCTCGCTCGCGCCGCTGCTCCGCACCCGCGTCCAGGGGAGGATCCGATGAGCGGAAGCCGGCTGACGGAGACCCAGCTGACAGAATCCCAGGCGGCGGAGACCCAGGCGGCGGAGATCCAGCCGTCGCAGTTCCGGACGGGTACGGGTACGGCGGCGCTCGCGCCCGCGTTCCTCGTGTCGGCCGCTCCCGCTCCCGGGCCCGGGGCCACCGGGTTCGGCTGGCCGCTGCGGCTGCTCGGCTGCGTGCTGGCCCTGCTCGCCACCGATCCGACCGCGTGGGCCTCCCGGCCTCCGATCGACCTGCTGCTGCCACTGCTGGCGGCCGCCGGCGGGTTCTTCGGGGCGGCGCCGGTGCTGGCGCGTCCGGTCATCAGCGGATTCCGGCTGCGTAACCGGATCGCGCGGCACCGTGCCACGGTGTTCGCGGTCGGCTGCGTGGTGCTGCTGACGCTGCATCGGCCGCCGGACTGGCTGGCCGGCTGCGAGGTGGTGCTGCTGCTGACCTACCTGGTGAGCGTGGACGCCGCTGCGGCCGGTCCGCCCGGCGCGCGGACGGCGCGCAGGCCCTGGGCGCTGCTCGCGGCCTACGCCTCCGCCCTGCTGGTGTTCGCCGCCGCGCTGCTGCCGGTCACGGACAGCGGCGCCTGGGCGCGCCTCGCCGCAGCGGTCGCCGTGGTCGCCTCCGGCGCGGCGACGGCCGCCGTGCTACGACCCACCCGCGCCGACCGTCCGAACCGCGCCGACGGTGCGGGCCGGTAGCTCGGCAGCTGCCTCGGCAGACCGGCGTCTCGCCGGCGGATGACGGCACCGGCGGGCGCCGGCAGCTGCGGCGGGGGACCGTCGGCGGCCGGGCGGCCGGTGGGGGGTCACCAGCGCATCGGCGGGGGCGGTGCGGAGAGCCGGTCGACCACCTGGGCCAGCCGTCCGCGCAGCCCGGTGCGGACCGGGGCCGCGGTCACGGACTCCCCGGCCGCCGCGCTGACCAGGTGCTGGACCACGTCGAAGGTCAGCGTCGGGTCCCCCGCCGGCACGGTCAGCGCCTCGTGGGCGAGCCCGCGCAGCTCCCGGTCGTCGCTCTCCAGCGCCAGCACCGTCGCGCCGGTCCGCCGCGCGTCCTGCACCCGCTCCAGCAGCCGCTCGTCGGTGGGCTCGGGGGCGACGACGAAGACCGTCTCACCGCGCCGGGTGCGCTCCAGCCGCCGCAGCGGCACTGCGAGGTGCGGCGGCGAGCCCGGCGGGACACTGTGCCGGACCAGGGTGGGGGACAGCTGCGGGAGTCCGCACCACGCGGCCTCGTCGTCCAGGTGCGCGGCCAGGTGCCACGGCTCCCGGCGTTCGGTGCCGACCAGCAGCAGCCCGCCCGGGGCCGCCGAGCGGCGGGTGACCGCGCCGCGCAGCGCGACCGCGAAGCCCTGGGTGCGCGCCAGCCATGGTGTCCCGTCGAGCAGTTCTCGCAGCACTGTGACCCTGACCGCATCCATGCCCTCCATGCTCCCGCAGGCGGGGGCCGCGATGGGAGGATTCGTGAATGAGTACATCTGAAGCGGCCTCAGCTCCCGCCCGCAGCCCGTTCGACCTGCCCGACGTCTCCGGCCTGGTGGTCGGCGTCCTCGGCGGCACCGGCCCGCAGGGGCGCGGCCTCGCCTACCGACTGGCCAGGGCGGGCCAGCAGGTGGTGATCGGCTCGCGCAGCGCCGAGCGGGCCCAGGAGAAGGCCGAGGAGCTGGGCCTCGGCGTGCGCGGGGCGGACAACGCCACCACCGCGGCGGAGAGCGACATCGTGATCGTGGCGGTGCCCTGGGAGGGGCACGCGGAACTGCTGGAGTCACTGCGCGAGCAGCTCGCCGGGAAGATCGTGGTGGACTGCGTCAACCCGCTGGGCTTCGACAAGCAGGGCGCCTACGCGCTGAAGCCGGCCGAGGGCAGCGCCGCGCAGCAGGCCGCCGCGCTGCTGCCGGACTCCCGGGTCACCGCCGCGTTCCACCACCTCTCGGCGGTGCTGCTGCTGGACCCCAGCGTCGAGGAGGTGGACATCGACGTGCTGGTGCTGGGCGAGGAGCGGGCCGCGACGGACGCCGTGCAGGCGCTGGCGAACCGGGTCCCCGGAATGCGGGGCGTGTTCGCGGGGCGGCTGCGCAACGCGCACCAGGTGGAGTCGCTGGTCGCCAACCTGATCTCGGTGAACCGCCGCTACAAGGCGCACGCGGGTCTGCGGATCACCGACGTCTGACGCCTGCCTGCCGAGGTGACGCCTCACGCCTGACCGCTGACGCCTGACCGCTGACGCCTGACCGCTGACGCCTGACCGCTGACCCCTGGAGCGGAGCCGGGCCGGACGTCGGACACAATGGTCCGGGTCCGGCCCGTTTCTCTTCTGGAGTGCTCGATGCCCCGTTTCGCCCTGCTCGCCTTCGTCCTCGCCGTGCTGGCGCTGGCCGCCGCCGTGGTGTCGGTGCTCGCGGGCTTCTGGATCGGCCTGGCCTGGGTGCTGCTGGCCGGCATCTCCAGCAACGTGGGCTGGGTGCAGTGGCGCCGCGCCCGCGTCCGCTAGCGGGAGGCCGGCGGCAGCTCAGCTCCCGAAGATGCTGCCCAGGTGCAGGTTGAAGAAGTGGAACAGCCCGCTGCCGGTGCCCGCGAGCTCCCAGGAGTAGCCGAAGGGCGCGAGGACGCTGTGGATCACGGTGTTGAAGAACCAGTCGTTGACGGTCGGGTTCCACAGCAGCAGGAAGACGATCATCATCCCGTACGGGGCGAGGTTGCCGAACGCGCGCCGGTTGGCGTAGGAGAGCCAGGGCTCGATGATGCCGTAGCCGTCCAGCCCGGGCATCGGCACCAGGTTCAGGATCCCCGCCATGATCTGCAGCATCGCCAGGTAGCCGATGGCCGAGAAGAAGTTCAGATGGCCGATCGCGGACGGTAGCGAGACCGTGCTCAGCCCGATCAGCAGCACCAGTCCGAAGAGCAGGTTCACCGCCGGTCCCGCCGCCGAGATCAGGCTGTGCTTCCACTTCCCCTGGATCCGGCCGCGCTCGATGAACACCGCGCCACCGGGCAGTGCGATGCCGCCGAGGATGATGAAGACCAGCGGCATGATGAAGCTGTAGACCGGATGCGTGTACTTCAGCGGGTTCAGGGTCAGGTAGCCCTTGGTCCCCACCGAGATGTCACCGCCCTGCAGCGCCGTGCGGGCGTGCGCGTACTCGTGGAGGCAGAGCGAGATCAGCCAGCCCGCGACGACGAACAGGAACACGCCGACCCGGGCGTTGCCCTGGTCGGCCCAGAGCGACCAGCCGGACGCGGCCAGGACGGCGAGGAGGACCCAGAAGATCACGCTGATCTTCCGTTCCGCGTGGGCGTGTGCGTCGTGGTACGTCATGGGTACGGGGCTCCGAACGGCTGGGGGAGTGCCGATCATGTCGCCCGCCACTCCCCACGACAAGCGACACCGGGTGAACGCCAGGCAGCGCGGGCGCGTTCCAGGGCGCGCGTCGCGGTGCCGCTGCCGACCGTACCGGCAGAGCGCAGCCGATCGTACTGTCAGACCCCGCTCGGCTCTCCCTCGGAGGTCCGGCGCAGCTGCAGGGTGACGAAGCCGAAGATGTCGCGGTAGCCGCGCAGCCACTCCTCGCGGTGGATCGTCGCGGCCTTCAGCAGCTCCGCGCCGTCCGGGTCCTCGGGGTGGTCCAGTGCCCGGCGCGAGAGCGTCCCGGTCCAGCACCACTCGTAGTCGTCCAGCTCGTGGGCGGTGCTGGTGTGCCCGTACACCGGCGTCCAGCCGGCCTCGACCACCTGCTCCACGGTGGTCGCCAGGTCGTGGTACGGGTCCTCCCCGCCGCCGAAGATCTCCACCGCGGCCGGCGTGGGCTCGCGCTGCCAGTAGCCCTCGCCGACCAGTACCGACCCGCCGGGGGCGAGATGGTGGCTGACGGACTCCAGCGTCGGCAGCAGCCCGCCGAAGGCATGGGTCGCTCCGACGCACAGCACCAGGTCGTAGCGGTGCCCGGAGTCGAAGTCGTTGGCGTCCCCGGCGTGCAGGGTGATCTGTCCGGCCGGCCCCGACCCGGCGAGCTCCGCGCTCGCCCGCTCGATGGTCGTGACGTCGAGGTCGACCCCGTCCGCCGAGAGCCCCGGCCGTCCCTCGACCGCCCGTACCAGCCACTCGCCCCGCGCGCAGCCGAGGTCGAGCACCCGCTCGTCCCCGCGCGGCAGCGCGCGGTCCAGCAGCCGCCGCACCGACTCGTCGGTCAGCGGGGCGGCGATGGGGTGGTCCAGGTGGGCGATGGAACTGATCTTCTGTCGGTTCATCCGCGCACCCTCCCATCCGGCGCTCCGCACCGCACCCGAGTTTTGCCCGCCCGCGCGCCCCCGCCCGCGCGCCCCCGCCCGCGGCGCCGCCCGGGCGGGGGCGCGGGGAGACCTCCCCACGCCCCCACAGGGTGGTCAGTGGAAGCTGTGCTCCTCGGCGGGGAAGCTGCCGCCGATCACGTCACTGGCGAAGGCGCGGGCCGCCTCGCCCAGGACGCCGCGCAGGTCGGCGTACTGCTTGACGAACTTCGGGACGTGCCCGTCGGTCATCCCGGCCATGTCCGTCCAGACCAGGACCTGGGCGTCGCAGCCGGCACCGGCGCCGATCCCCACGGTGGGGATGTGCACCGAGGCGGTCACCTGCTGGGCCAGCTCGGCCGGGACGGCCTCCAGGACCACGGCGAAGGCGCCGGCCGCCTGCGCGGTCTTGGCGTCACGCAGCAGCTGGTGGGCCGCCTCGTCGCCGCGGCCCTGGACCGGGTAGCCGCCGAAGGCGTGCACGGACTGCGGGGTGAGGCCTAGGTGGGCCATCACCGGGACACCGGCCTGGACCAGCAGCTCGGTCGCGGGCGCCGAGCGCTCGCCGCCCTCCAGCTTGACCGCCCCGACCCCGGCCTCCTTCATCAGTCGCGCGGCGTTGTGCAGGGCCTGCGCGGGGGACTCCTGGTAGGAGCCGAAGGGGAGGTCGGCGACGATCATCGCGCGCTTGGTGCCGCGCACCACCGCGGCGGAGAGCATCACCATCTGGTCCATCGTCACCGGCACGGTGGTCTCGTAGCCGAGGTGACAGTTCCCGGCCGAGTCGCCGACGAGCAGCACCGGGATCCCGGCGTCGTCGAAGACGCTCGCGGTCGGCGCGTCGTAGGCGGTGAGCATGGGCCAGCGCTCGCCGCGCTGCTTGGCCGCGGCGAGGTCGCGGACGGTGACACGGCGGGAGGTGACACCGCCGTAGAGCGACTTCGGCGCGGGGCCGGCCGGCAGCGGACTCGTCGGGCGGTCGGCCGACTCTGGGGCAGGCGGAAGCGAACCGTTCTGCATGACTGTCTCCTGTGTGGGTCGTCTCGTGGCGCCGCAGGGGCGTCCCCGGATTCCCCTCCATGCTGACATGTCGTCGGCTGCGCGCAAAGGGCCGGGACCGGGGCGACCGTTATCGAATCTTTCCGATACGAGACGGTGCCGTATCGGAAAGAGGTCTAGGGTGGTCGTCATGACCACCACTGCCCCCGTCGCCACCCGGCGGGTCCCCGACGCGATACACCGGCGCCGCTGGGCGATCCTCACCGTGCTGCTGTTCAGCCTGCTCGTCGTCGTGCTCGACAGCTCGATACTCAACGTCGCGATGAAGACCATCGCCACGCCCGCCCCGGTGGGGATCGGGGCGACACAGAGCCAGCTGGAGTGGGCGATCAACTCCTACACCCTGGTCTTCGCCGGCCTGCTGTTCACCGCGGGCCTGCTCGGCGACCGGCTGGGACGCAAGAAGACGCTGCTCTTCGGCATGGTGGTGTTCGGCGCCGGGTCGCTGCTCTGCTCGATGGCGACTCGCCGGCCGAGCTCATCGGCTATCGCGCCGCGATGGGCGTCGGCGGCGCCTTCGTGCTGCCGGCCACGCTGGCGATCATCATGAACGTCTTCGAGCGCGAGGAGCAGCCCAGGGCCATCGGCATCTGGTCCGGAGCGGTCGGCCTGGCCATCGCCATCGGCCCGATCGCCGGCGGACTGCTGCTGGCGCACTTCTGGTGGGGCTCGGTGTTCCTGGTCAACGTCCCCATCGTGGTGGCGGCGGTGGTCGGGATGGTCTGGCTGGTGCCCGACTCCCGGGACCCCAACCCGGGCCGGCTGGACCCGATCGGCGTGCTGCTCTCCGTGGTCGGCCTGGTCTCGCTGATCTACGGCATCATCAAGGGCGGCCAGGTCGCCGACTTCACCGTCACCCAGTCCTGGGCGCCGATCCTGGCGGGCCTGCTGGTGCTGGCCGGATTCGTGCTCTACCAGCTGCGCAGCCGGCATCCGGTGCTGGACATCGGCTGGTTCCGGAACCGGCACTTCTCGGCCTCGGTCGTGTCCATCGGGCTGACCTTCTTCGCACTGATGGGGGTCACCTTCGTCAGCGTGTTCTACCTGCAGAGCGTGCGCGGCTACTCGCCGCTGCAGGCCGGTCTGCTGCTGCTCCCGCTGGCCGTCGCGCAGCTGCTGGTCTCGCCCCGGGCCCGGCACGTGGTCACCCGCTTCGGGGTGAAGGCGACCTGCGCCGCCGGACTGCTGATGATCGCCGCGACCTTCGCCGGCTTCCTGCTGCTCGGACGCGCCACCGGGATCTGGGTGCTGGAGGTGCTGGCCTTCGTCCAGGGCGCCGGCATGGCCCTGGTGATGCCCCCGGCGACGGTCACCATCATGTCCAGCCTGCCGCGCGAGAAGGCCGGTTCGGGGTCGGCGGTGAACAACACCTTCCGCCAGGTCGGCGGCTCGCTCGGGGTCGCCATCCTGGGCGCGCTGCTCTCCACCACCTACCGCAGCGGCATCAAGGACCGGCTGAACGCGCTGCCCGCGCCGTACCGGACCCCGGCGGGCGAGTCGATCGAGGGCACCCTGGGCGTGGTCGACAGGATCGGTCAGCGTGCGGCCGGCCTGGTCGACCCGGCCAAGGACGCCTTCATCCACGCCATGCACGTCACCGCGCTGGCCGCGTCCGGCGTGGCGGTGCTGGGCGCGGTCGTGGCACTGAGTTTCCTGCCCGGCAGGCCCCGCGCCACCGAGGACGCGGCAGGCCCGACGGCGGAGCGGTGACGTGAGCACCATGAACGACGTGAGCACGGTGGACGAGGTGAGCACCGCGGGCGACGTGGGCGCGGTGGGCGGGGCGACCGCCGTGGAGGGCCCGTGCCGGGCCGCCGCCCGCCGCCGGGGGCGACCCCGGAGCGGGGCCGCCGAGCAGGCCATCGTCGACGCCGTGCTGGACCTGCTGGAGCAGGGCGGCACCCTGACCGGGCTGTCGATCGAGGGCATCGCCGCGCGGGCGGGCGTCGGCAAGGCCACCATCTATCGGCGCTGGTCCAACAAGGAGGAACTGCTGCTGGACGTGCTCCGGCGGACGGACGAGCCGGAGCCGGAGATCACTGCGGAGAGCGTCCGCGACTGCCTGGTCGAGGTGCTGGAGTACCTGCGGCGCGCGGCGCTGGCGCGGCGCTCGCACACCTCGCTGGGCGCGCTCTCCGCCGAGCTGCGGGCGCTGCCGGAGCTCTACCGGCACTACCACTCCCAGATCATCGAGCCGCGCCGGCTGCGGCTGCGGCAACTGCTGGAGCGCGGCGTCCAGCGCGGTGAGATCCGCGGGGACGTGGACCTCGACCTGCTGGGCGAGCTGATCGTCGGCCCGATGCTGTCCCGGACGCTGCTCCAGCCCGAGCCGCGACTGGACGACCCGACACTCTCGGCGACCATCGTGGACACCGTCCTCCAGGGCATCGCCGCGCCCGCCGCCGTCCCCGGAAGGGTCGCCGCGACCACGACGCTGCCTGTTTCCGCATGTGGGGAAGAAGGGCATTTGCCGCAAGCCGGAACCTGAACCACCCATGTCCGCGTCTTCGCACCCATACGCTGGCAACAGCGATGATCACCACAGGTGATGGTTGCAGGACGAGGCACGAAGGACGGACATGGCACAGGTGACGCAGTCGGAGCAGGCGAGCACGGGTCCCCGGCGGTCCCGCGTCCCCGGCGTCGGCGGCTGGGGACGGGACCGTCGGGGCCGGTCCACCTGGCGGCGCGGCTGGATCCCGGCCCTGCTGGCGCTGGCGGTGGCCGGCCTGCTGGCCTTCCACCGCGAGGTTCCGGACAGCATCGGCAACCTCGGCAGCCTGATGGAGACCTTCCTGCCCTGGCTCGGCCTGGCCGTCCCGGTGCTGCTGGTGCTCGGTCTGGTGCGGCGTTCCGCCACGGCGCTGATCGCGGTGCTGCTGCCGACCGCGATCTGGGTCGCGCTGTTCGGCTCGCTGCTCGGTGACAAGAGCGGCGGCGCCTACGACTTCACCGTGGTCCAGCACAACGTGTGGGCCTACAACACCGACATCCCCGGCACCGTGCGCACCCTGGAGGCCGCCGCGCCGGACGTGATCGCCCTGGAGGAGCTGTCCGGCGGCGAGATGCCGGAGTTCGAACAGCGGCTGGCCGGGCAGTACCCGTACCACGCGATCGAGGGCACGGTCGGGCTCTGGTCCAGGTACCCGCTGAGTGACACCCGGGTGGTGGACATCAGGATCGGCTGGACCCGCGCGCTGCGGACCACGGTCGCCACGCCGCAGGGTTCAGTGGCGGTCTATGTCGCCCATATGCCCTCCGTTCGGGTGAACTTCGACAACGGGTTCACCGCGAACCAGCGGAACCAGAGCGCGCAGGCGCTCGGGAACGCGCTCGAGGCTGAGCCGCTGTCCAGGGTGGTGCTGCTGGGCGACCTCAACGGCACCATGAACGACCGCAGCCTGGCCCCGGTCACCGCGCAGATGCGGTCGGCGCAGGGGTCGGCCGGGGCGGGCTTCGGCTTCAGCTACCCGGCCGAGTTCCCGATGGCCCGGATCGACCAGATCATGACCCGGGGCGTGACACCCACCGACGCCTGGACGCTGCCGACCACGGGCAGCGACCACCTCCCGATCGCCGCCCACATCCAGCTCTGACCACCCGGGTCAGGCCTCGCGCCAGCGGTTGGTGATCGGCTGGCGCCGGTCGCGGCCGAAGTTCTTGGACGAGATCTTCGTGCCCGGCGGGTACTGCCGCCGCTTGTACTCGGCGGTGTCCACCAGCCGGATCACCCGGTCGACCACCGCGGCGTCGTAGCCCTGGGCCAGGATCTCGGCCCGGCCCAGATCCCGTTCGACGTAGGCGGTGAGCACCGCGTCGAGCAGGTCGTAGTCCGGCAGCGAGTCGCTGTCGACCTGGCCGGGGCGCAGCTCGGCGCTCGGCGGTTTGCTGATGGTGTTCTCCGGGATCGGCGGCGTCTCGCCGCGCTCGACCGCGGACTGGTTGCGCCAGCGCGCCAGCCGGAAGATCAGCGACTTGTAGACGTCCTTGATCGGCCCGTAGGCGCCGACCGAGTCGCCGTAGAGGGTGGAGTAGCCCACGGCCAGCTCGCTCTTGTTGCCCGGGGCGAGCACCAGGTGGTTCTCCTGGTTGGAGATCGCCATCAGCAGCGTGCCGCGCAGCCGGGACTGGAGGTTCTCCTCGGCCAGACCGGTCAGTCCCAGCTCGCCCATGTAGGCGTCGAACATCGGCGCGATCGAAACGGTCCGGAAGTGCAGCCCGGTCCTGCGGGCCAGTTCGGCCGCGTCGTCGCGGGAGTGCTGCGAGGAGTAGGCACTGGGCATGGAGACGCAGTAGACGTTCTCCGCGCCGACGGCGTCCACCGCCAGTGCGGCGACCAGCGCCGAGTCGATGCCGCCGGACAGCCCGATCAGCACCGACTTGAAGCCGTTCTTCCGGACGTACGCGCGCAGGCCGGTGACCAGCGCGCCGTAGATCTCCTCCTCCTCGCCCAGTCGCGGCGCCTGAGTCGGCGTCACCCGGTCGGCCGAGTCGGTGCCATCGAGGACGTCCTCGCCGAGCAGGGTGTGCAGGATCTCCAGGCCGTCGGCGACGAACCGGCTGCCCTGCGGGGCCGGGACCGCGCCCTGCGGCAGCTCCAGGTCCAGCAGCAGGCAGGACTCCTCGAACTGCGGCGCCTGCGCCAGCAGCTCGCCGGTGCCGTCGACGACCAGCGAAGCGCCGTCGAAGACCAGCTCGTCCTGGCCGCCGACCTGGTTCACGTAGGCGAGGGTGCAGCCCGCCTCGGCGGCGCGGCGGCGCACCATCTCCAGCCGCTCGTCGCCCTTCTTCGCCTCGTACGGGGAGGCGTTGACCACCAGCAGCAGTCCGGCGCCGGCCTGCCGGGCGGCCTGCACCCGGCCGCCGTCCTGCCAGATGTCCTCGCAGATGGCGAGCGCGACGTCGACGCCGTGCAGCCGGACCACGGGGAGGGTGTCGCCGGGCACGAAGTAGCGGAACTCGTCGAACACGCCGTAGTTGGGGAGGTGGTGCTTGGCCAGCCGGGCGACCACCTTGCCGCCGTGCAGCAGCGCGGCGCAGTTCTGCGGCGAGCCGACCGGCAGGCCCAGCCGCGGCGAGGAGGTGGTGGACCGGCCGAGGTAGCCGACGACCACGGCGGCGTCGCCCAGGCCCTCCGCCTGCAGCCGCTCGGCCAGCGCGACCAGCGCGGCGCGCGAGGCGTCCACGAACGAGGGGCGGAGTGCGAGGTCCTCGACCGGGTAGCCGGTGAGTGTCATCTCGGGGAAGGCGACCAGGTGGGCGCCCTGCTCGACGGCGTGACGGGTCCACCGGACGATCAGGTCGCCGTTCCCGGCGATGTCGCCGACGGTGGTGTCGATCTGGTTCAGCGCGAGGCGTAGAGAAGGCACGGGCCCAGCGTAATCGTCTATCCGACGTTATGTGCGGTCAGGGGTACGGCCGCGGGGCGGGACTTGCGGCACCCGGGCCGTCCGGGGGCCGGCGGTGCGCAGAAACCGCTGGTCGGGCCCCACTCCCGGTCAGCTCTGCGCCCGGCTCGAATCTGCGATGATACGACTCAGCGGACACGTGGGTGCGCGGAGCGCCGCCCCGGCCGTTCCCACGTAACGCATTCGTAAAGAGCAGAGGTGAGACTGTCGCCATGGGTAAGCAGCAGGAGTTTGTTCTCCGCACACTCGAAGAGCGCGACATCCGGTTCGTCCGGCTGTGGTTCACGGATGTCCTCGGCTTTCTGAAGTCCGTCGCCGTCGCCCCCGCCGAGCTCGACCAGGCGTTCGAGGAGGGCATCGGCTTCGACGGGTCCGCCATCGAGGGCTTCGCCCGGGTGTACGAATCGGACATGCTGGCGAAGCCGGACCCGGCGACGTTCCAGATACTGCCCTGGCGCTCCGAGGCCCCCGGTACGGCGCGGATGTTCTGCGACATCCTGATGCCGGACGGCTCGCCCTCGTACGCGGACCCGCGGTACGTGCTCAAGCGGACGCTGGAGAAGTGCGCCGCGCTCGGGTTCACCTTCTACACCCACCCCGAGATCGAGTTCTTCCTGCTCAACAACCTGCCGAGCGACGGCACCGTGCCGGTCCCCGCGGACCACTCCGGCTACTTCGACCACACCCCGCGCGGCGTCGGCCACGACTTCCGCCGACAGGCCATCACCATGCTGGAGTCGATGGGCATCTCGGTGGAGTTCAGCCACCACGAGGGCGCCCCCGGCCAGCAGGAGATCGACCTCCGCTACGCGGACGCGCTCTCCACCGCCGACAACATCATGACCTTCCGCTCGGTGATGAAGGAGGTCGCGCTGGAGCAGGGCGTGCACGCCAGCTTCATGCCCAAGCCCTTCTCCCAGCACCCGGGTTCGGGCATGCACACCCACCTCTCACTGTTCGAGGGCGACCGCAACGCCTTCCACGAGGCGGGTTCCGAGTACCAGCTCTCCAAGGTCGGCCGCTCCTTCATCGCCGGTCTGCTCCGGCACGCGGCGGAGACCGCGGCCATAACGAACCAGTGGGTCAACTCCTACAAGCGCATCTGGGGCGGCTCGCAGCGCTCCGCGGGCGCCGGCGGCGAGGCCCCCTCGTACATCTGCTGGGGCCACAACAACCGCTCCGCCCTGGTCCGGGTCCCGATGTACAAGCCCAGCAAGCAGGGCTCGACCCGGGTCGAGATCCGCTCCCTGGACACCGGCTGCAACCCCTACCTGGCCTACTCGGTCATCCTGGCGGCCGGCCTGAAGGGCATTCAGGAGGGCTACGAACTGCCCCCCGGCGCCGACGACGACGTCTGGGCGCTCAGCAGCATGGAGCGCCGCGCGATGGGCATCGAGCCCCTCCCGCAGAACCTCGGCGAGGCCATCGACCTGATGCAGAACAGCGAACTGGTCCAGGAGACCCTCGGCGAGCACGTCTTCGACTTCTTCCTGCGCAACAAGCGCCAGGAGTGGGAGGAGTACCGCTCCGAGGTCACCCCCTTCGAACTGAGGAAGAACCTCCCGGTGCTGTAGCCGCAGGTCAGAGCCCTGGGCTAGTAGAACGAACAGAGGCCAGCGGGATCGACCCGCTGGCCTCTGTCGTGCCCACTGCTTCTGGAGATACACATTTATTGTGTACATTGGAGATATGGAGACGATCCCGCTCGGAGAGTTGAACCACAACCCCGCCAAGATCACCGCGAAGGTGCGCCAGGGCGTCACCGTCATACTCACGGAGCACGGCAGGGAGGTCATCCGGATGACCCCGTCGACGCAGCCCGAGTCCACCCTGGGTCGGCTGGCGACGGAGGGGAAGGTCCGCCGCACGCCGCACCCCGGTGCCATGCCGGAACTGCTTGACGACCTGGCTGAACTGCCCTCGTTGTCCGATCAACTGATCGCTGACCGGGACAAAGAGCGCCGGGGGTGAGTCTCTACTACCTGGACTCCTGCGTCCTGCTCAAGCTCGTACAGCCGGAACCCCAAACCGCGGCCCTGCGTCAATGGCGTGGTGCCCTGCGCACTGACGTCTACCTGGTCACCTCGCAGCTTGCCGGGGTGGAGATCGCCCGGACCTTTCGCCGCGCTGGTATCGATCGGCAGCGCATCCCGTTCCTGGTTGCCAACGCGCTCAAGGGTGTCGATCAGATCGTGTTGGACGACGACGTGCTGACGCGAGCTGCGGCCTTCGAGGTGCGGAAGCTGGGGACGCTGGACGCGATCCACCTGGCGACGGCGCAACCGCTGGCTGCGGAGCTGGACGCCTTCCTGACCTATGACGGGGAGCTGACGACCGCCGCGACGGACATCGGGCTGACCCACCTCGCACCGGCTTGAAGCCGGCCACCGCAAGGTCCTTGCCAAGCCGGTGGGGACCCTGCGGGCTGCTGGATGAGTCCTGACGGGGCATCATTCGCACAGAGCACGTAGGCTCGGATCTTGTTGCGAGAGTCTTCAGTGGCTGGAGTCGGTCAGTCGGTCGTCGGAGGGGCAGCGCCTTGGACAGCACGGCAGGCGGCATCGGGGGGAGCGCGCGCAGCGGGGCGCGGCGGGTGAATCCGGCGTCGCGGCTGGCGCGGCGCGGGTTCACCGACCCGGACGCCGCCGTACGGCGGCTGGCGGCGCCCGCGCTGGCGGAGCACGCCGCCGACACCGTGCTGCTGGACGCCCTGGCGGCCACCGCCGACCCCGATCTGGCGCTGCAGGGCCTGTCCCGGCTCGCCGAGGCCTGCGACCCCGCCGACCGCCGGCTGCTGCTCGACACCGTCACCAGCGCCAAGCCGCTGCGGGACCGGCTGCTCGCGGTCCTCGGCGCCAGCGCGGCGCTGGGGGACCACCTGGCCCGGCACCCCCACGACTGGCACGCGCTGATCTCCTTCGAGCTGCGGGACATCCACCCCGGCCCGGAGGAGTTCCTGCGCACCCTCTACAGCCACATCTGGCCCGCCGTCACCGTGCCCGGCAGCTCCCGCGCGGACCTGCTGCGCACCGGCTACCGCCGCTGCCTGCTGGGCATCGCCGCCCGCGACCTCACCGGCACCACCCAGATCAGCCAGACCGCCGCCGAGCTGGCCGACCTCGCCGGGGCCACCCTGCAGGCCGCGCTGGACATCGCCGCCGAGGAGGACCCCGCCGCCGCGAGCGGCTGCCGGCTGGCCGTGATCGCCATGGGCAAGTGCGGCGGCCACGAGCTGAACTACGTCTCCGACGTGGACGTGGTCTTCGTCGCCGAACCCCGCGAGGGCGCCGCCGACGACGGCGCCGCCGTCCGGGCCGCCACCCGGCTGGCGGCCCGGATGATGCGGCTCTGCTCCGACACCACCCGCGAGGGCACCATCTGGCCGGTCGACGCCAACCTGCGCCCCGAGGGCAAGAACGGCCCGCTGGTGCGCACCCTGGCCAGCCACCTGGCCTACTACCAGCGCTGGGCCAAGACCTGGGAGTTCCAGGCGCTGCTGAAGGCGCGTCCGATCGCCGGCGACGCCGAGCTCGGCCAGGCCTACCTGGACGCGGTCACCCCGATGGTGTGGCAGGCCTCCGAGCGGGAGAACTTCGTCCAGGACGTGCAGCAGATGCGCCGCCGCGTGGTCGACGCCATCCCGGCCGCCCAGGTCGAACGCGAGCTCAAGCTCGGCCCGGGCGGGCTGCGCGACGTCGAGTTCTCGGTGCAGCTGCTGCAACTGGTGCACGGCCGCGCGGACGCCTCGCTGCGCAGCCCCACCACCCTGGCCGCGCTCGCCGACCTGTCGGCCGGCGGCTACGTGGGCCGCGCGGACGCGGCCGCGCTGGACGCCGCGTACCGGTTCCTGCGCGCGATGGAGCACCGGATCCAGCTGTTCCAGCTGCGCCGCACCCACCTCGTCCCCACCGGCGAGGACGACCTGCGCCGGCTCGGCCGCTCGCTGGGGCTGCGCACCGATCCGGTGAACGAGCTGCGCACGGAGTGGCGCCGGCACGCCCGCGAGGTGCGGCGGCTGCACGAGAAGCTGTTCTACCGGCCGCTGCTGGACGCGGTCGCCCAGCTGGGCGCGGAGGAGGCCGGGCTGACCAGCGGCCTCGGCCTGAACGGCCTCACCGCCGCCGCGGCCCGGGCCCGGCTCTCGGCCCTCGGCTACCGCGCGCCCGCCGACGCGCTGCGCCACCTGCAGTCGCTGGCCACCGGCGTCAGCCGCAGGGCCGCGCTGCAGCGCACCCTGCTGCCGGTGATGCTGGGCTGGTTCGCCGACTCCGCCGACCCGGACGCCGGGCTGCTCCACTTCCGCAAGGTCTCCGACAGCCTTGGCTCCACCCCCTGGTACCTGCGGCTGCTCAGGGACGAGGGCGCGACCGCGGAGAACCTGGCCCGGATCCTCTCCTCCGGCCGGCTCGCCCCGGACCTGCTGCTGCGCGCCCCGGAGGCGGTCGCCCTGCTCGGTGACCGGGACGGGCTGCAGCCCAGGACGGCGGCCGCGCTGGAGCAGGAGACCGCCTCCGCCGTCGGCCGCGCGGCCGACGCCCCGGCGGCGGTGGCCGCGGTGCGGTCGGTCCGCCGGCGGGAGCTGTTCCGCACCTCCGCCGCCGACGTCCTGGGCCGTCTGGGCGAGGACCCGGGCGAGTCCGCCGCCGCCTCGGCGGAGGCCCTGACCGCGCTCACCACCGCCACCATCGGCGGCGCCCTCGCCGCCTGCTCGGCCTCGGTCGAGGCCGCTCTCGGGGCGCCGCTGCCGACCCGGCTGGCGGTGATCGGGATGGGCCGGCTTGGTGGTGCCGAGCTGGGGTACGGCAGCGACGCCGACGTGATGTTCGTCCACGACCCGCTGCCCGGTGCGGACGAGACCGTCGCCGGTACCGC
This sequence comes from Streptacidiphilus sp. EB129, assembly GCF_041262645.1. Taxonomy (NCBI): domain Bacteria; kingdom Bacillati; phylum Actinomycetota; class Actinomycetes; order Kitasatosporales; family Streptomycetaceae; genus Streptacidiphilus; species Streptacidiphilus sp. EB129. The sequence continues at coordinate 22,917 of NZ_JBGCCS010000022.1, read as the reverse complement.
CGCCCGCCAGGTCGTCGAGGAGCTGCGGCGGCTGCTGCAGCTGCCGTCGACCGAGCCGCCGCTGCTGATCGACGCGGACCTGCGCCCGGAGGGCCGGCAGGGGCCGCTGGTGCGCACCATCGCCTCCTACGCGGCCTACTACAGGCGCTGGTCGCACACCTGGGAGAGCCAGGCGCTGCTGCGTGCCGCGCCGGTCGCCGGGGACGCGGCGCTGGGCGCGGCCTTCACCGAGCTGATCGACCCGCTGCGGTACCCGGCGGCCGGGGTGAGCCCGGCCGAGTTGCGGGAGATCCGCCGGATCAAGGCCCGGGTGGAGACCGAGCGGCTGCCGCGCGGCGCGGACCCCACCACCCACACCAAGCTGGGCCCCGGCGGCCTGGCCGACGTCGAGTGGACGGTGCAGCTGCTGCAGCTCCAGCACGCGCACCGGGTTCCGGCGCTGCGGACCACCCGGACCCGGGCCGCGCTGGCCGCCGCGCTGGCGGAGCGGCTGCTGACCGAGGAGCAGGCACGGGCGCTGGACGCCGCCTGGGTCCAGGCCACCCGGGTCCGCAACGCGGTGATGCTGGTACGCGGCCGGGCCGGGGACAGCTTCCCCGGCGACTCCACCGAACTGGCGGGCGTGGCCCGCTACCTCGGCTACGGCGACGGGCACGCGGGCACGATGGTCGACGACTACCGCCGCCGGGCCCGCCGGGCCCGCGCCGTCGTCGAAGCCGTCTTCTACGGCTGACCGACGGCTGCGGCCGGCCCGGAGGGCTTCAGCGGGTGAGGGCCACCCGGGAGCGGGCCGGGCGCGGCGTGGGGCGGCCGCTCAGCACCGGGCGCTCCGCGCCGTCACGGGGGAAGGCGTAGACCCAGCGCCCGTAGACCAGCCGGGACACCGCTATCCCCGCGCCCGTGCAGAGCGCACCGGCGATCGCGTCCATGAAGAAGTGGTTGGCGCTGGCCACGATCACCATCAGTGTGGTCACCGGGTACAGCAGCCCGAGCAGCCGCACCCAGCGGCGTCGGGCCAGGAAGGCCAGCGTGAGGCCGCACCACAGCGACCAGCCGATGTGCATCGACGGCATCGCGGCGAACTGGTTGGAGACGTTGGCCATGTCCCCGGACGCCATCGAACCCCAGGTGTGGTGCTCGGCGACGGTGTCGACGAAGCCCGCCCGGTCCATCAGCCGGGGTGGGGCGAGCGGGTAGAAGTAGTAGCCGACCAGGGCCAGTGCGGTGGTCACGAACAGCGCCAGCCGGGCTGCCGGGTAGCGGCCTGGCTGAAAACGGAACAGCCACACCAGCACGGCGATGGTCATCACGAAGTGCAGGGTCGCGTAGTCGTAGTTCATCGCGGTGATCAGCCAGCTGACCGAGTCCACCGCGTGGTTGAACGACCTCTCGTACGCGATGTGCAGGAACTCCTCCAGCCGCCAGATGTCCCGGGCGTTGCTCTCGGCCCTGGCCCGTATCTCCGGGACGGCGTTGCGGACCAGGGTGTAGCCGGTGTAACCGACCGCCGTCAGCAGCAGCTCGAACCAGAGCCGGGGGCGGCCGGGAGAGCGGAAGTGGCTGCGGAGCAACTGTCGGCAGCGATCCGGGACCCGGCGCCGGAGCGGTGCGGGGGGCGCCGCAACGGCGGGGCGGGGCGCGGTACGAAGGGTTCCGCCGTCGTGCTCGACGGAACCGGCAGGGCGCACCGTTGCGGCGTGGACGCCGCTGTCGTGGTCCCTCGTCGGGTTCCCCATGGGGCAGAAGTCTGCCACGCGGCCTGCTGGGACCTGGTCACCCTCTGGTCGCGGATTCGTGGCCGGATATCCCTCTGAAGTCCTACTGGCCGTTCCCTCGGTGGCCGCCGGCCTGCTCGGAGCCGAGGGCCGCCGCAGCGGGACGTTCCGCCGTACGGGTGATGGCCCGGCTCCGGCCGCGGCCGTACTGACCCGTCCGGGTGAGGGCGCCCTGCGACGGGGACGCGTCGACCGTCAGGTGCCGGCGGATGGTTCGAGGACGGGGGCGTGCGGACAGCGATGGAAATCCTTTCAGCATCTTGCTGAAACAACTTGCTGACAGTACGGTCCTCGCTAGTCGCCGCATCGGCTGACGCCACCTCAAAGGGAGAGCCCGCGTGGCCAGAAGAGCCAGACTCTGCAGCCTGATCGCCTCGGTTGCCCTCATCGCGCCAGGCCTGGCCCTCGTGGCCCCGGCCGCCGCGGCGCCGTTGACCTCCGCGCCGCAACCCGCCGTGCTGTCCGCCGCGCCGTCGGACCAGGCGCTGGCGGCCACCCCGGACCGGCACGACCTGACCCGCGAGCAGTACTACTTCGTCATGCCGGACCGTTTCGCCAACGGCGACACCAGCAATGACACCGGTGGGATCACCGGCAGCCGGATGGCCAACGGCTTCGACCCGACCGACAAGGGCTTCTGCCACGGGGGCGATCTCCAGGGCCTGATCGGCAAGCTCGACTACATCAAGAAGCTGGGCACCACGGCGATCTGGATGGCCCCGATCTTCAAGAACAAGCCGGTCCAGGGCACCGGCGCCAACGCCTCGGCCGGCTACCACGGCTACTGGATCACCGACTTCACCCAGGTCGACCCGCACTTCGGCACCAACGCGCAGCTCAAGGAGCTGATCGCGAAGGCGCATGCGATGGGGATGAAGGTCTTCTTCGACGTCATCACCAACCACACCGCCGACGTCATCGACTACGCGCAGCAGACCTACGGCTACCGCTCCACCGGCGCCTACCCGACCCTGGACGCCACTGGCCGTCCGGTCGACACCACCGCGATAGCCAACGCCAACGCGGCCAACGGCACCTCGAACTATCCGAAGCTGACCACCGGTTCCTTCCCGTACACGCCGGTCTTCGACCAGCCGGGCGACGCCACCGCGAAGACCCCGTCCTGGCTCAACGACCCGACGATGTACCACAACCGGGGCAACTCCACCTTCACCGGCGAGTCCGGAACCGAGGGCGACTTCTCCGGCCTCGACGACCTCGACACCCAGGATCCGCGCGTGGTCCAGGGGTTCGAGAAGATCTACGAGGACTGGGTCAGGACCACCGGAGTCGACGGCTTCCGGATCGACACCGTGAAGAACGTCAACATGGCGTTCTGGCAGCAGTGGGCTCCGGCGCTCAAGACCTACGCGGCCCAGCACGGCAACAAGAACTTCTTCATGTTCGGCGAGGTCTACGACAGCGACACGTCGACCACCTCGTCCTATGTGACCCAGGGCAAGCTGCAGGCGACGCTGGACTTCCCGTTCCAGTCGGCGGCGCAGAGCTATGTCGCGAACGGCGGTTCGGCGCAGGCGCTTTCCTCCCTCTACGCGAACGACTACAAGTACACCACCGCCGACACCAACGCCTACGAGCTGCCGACCTTCCTCGGCAACCACGACATGGGCCGGATCGGCTACTTCCTGCAGTCCGCCGGCCCTGGTGACAGCAACGCCCAGCTGCTGCGCAAGGACCAGCTGGCGCAGCAGCTGCAGTTCCTCACCCGGGGTCAGCCGGTGGTCTACTACGGCGACGAGCAGGGCTTCACCGGTACCGGCGGCGACAAGTCGGCCCGCCAGGACATGTTCGCGTCCAAGGTCGACGAGTACAACACCGACACCGTCATCGGCGGTACTCCCGGATCCGCCGACCGCTACAGCACCAGCACCCCGCTGTACACGACCATTGCCACCCTCGCCGCGCTGCGCAGGGCCAACCCGGCGCTGGAGGACGGCGCCCAGGTCGAGCGCTACGCCGCCAACGGGCCCGGCGTCTACGCCTTCTCCCGCATCGACGCGAAGCAGCAGGTCGAGTACCTGGTCGCGGTGAACAACGCGAGCACCGCGCAGAGCGTCAGTGTGCCCACCTACTCGTCCGGGATGACCTTCGACCCGATCTACGGCGGCGCGGTCGACGCCGCGACCACCGGCGCCGACAGCAGGCTGGCGATCACCGTCCCGGCGCAGTCGGCCGTCGTCTACCGGGCCACCGCGAAGCTGGCCAGGCCCGCCGCCGGACCGTCCGTGACGCTCACCGCGCCTGCCGCCGGTACGACCGGCACCGCCACCGTCGCCGCGACCGTCCCCGGCGGGGGCTTCGACCGGGTCACCTTCGCCGCCTCCGTGGGCGGCGGGACGTGGCAGACCCTGGGCACCGCCGACCACGCGCCCTACCAGGTCACCCAGAACCTGGCCGGGGTCACCCCCGGCAGCACCGTCCGCTACAAGGCCGTGGTCCAGGACAGTGCGGGGCGGCTCGCCGACGCCACCGCCGCCACGACCGCCGGGACCCCGGCGCCGGTGGTCAAGCCCACCGCCTCCACCCGTACCTACGCGGTGGTCCACTACCACCGCGCCGACGGCGACTACGCGGGCTGGAACCTCTACGCCTGGGGCGACATCGCGGACGGCGAGGGCACCACCTGGCCGGCCGGCCACCCCTTCGTCGGACGGGACGCCTACGGGGCCTTCGCCTATGTGAAGGTGAAGCCCGGCGCCTCCACCGTCGGCTTCATCGTGGAGAACAACGGCACCAAGGACGGCGCCGCCGACCGCTCCATCGACCTCTCCGCCACCGGCGAGGTCTGGGTCGACTCCGGCGACCAGACCACCTACACCAGCAACCCCGGCCCGACGCCGCCCGTCCCCGCGAACACCGCGATCCTGCACTACCACCGCACCGACGGGAACTACGCAGGCTGGGGCCTGCACGACTGGACCGGCGCGGCCACCCCCACCAGCTGGACCAGCCCGCTGCAGCCCTCCGGGACGGACGCCTTCGGCGACGTCTTCACGGTGCCGCTGGCACCCGGCGCGAGCGTCCTCGACTACATCATCCACAACGGCGACACCAAGGACCTGCCGGACAACCAGGAGCTGAACTTCGCCGTCAACGGCCGCGAGGTCTGGATCACCGACGGCACCCCCGGCTACATCCTGCCGCAGTCCACCGCCTCCGCCGCGGACCTCAACCTTGGCCAGTCCAAGGCCCAGTGGATCGACGCGACCACCGTCGCCGTCCCGTCCGCCTGGGGCTTCGGCCAGAACCTCGCCGCCGGAGCCTCGGCGGAGATGGTCTATTCGCCGACAGGCACCCTGGCCATCAAGGACGGCGACCTCAGCGACCCCGGCTACTGGCTCCGACTGCTGCCCGTGGCAGGAGGTCTGACGGCGGTTCAACTCGCGGCGCATCCCGAGCTCAAGGGCTACACCGCCTTCACCGTCGACCCCCGCGACACCAACCGGGTCAGCACCGCGCTGCGCGGACAGCTGATCATGACCGAGCGCGAGGCCAACGGCGCGCTGCTGGCCGCCACCGGCGTGCAGACCCCGGGTGTGCTGGACGCGGTGTACGCGTCCAAGGCCGTCCACGCCCAGCTGGGCCCGGTCGTCAGCGGAGGTTCGGTGACGCTCTCGGTCTGGGCGCCGACCGCCTCCACCGTCAGTCTGGAGCTCTACGACAGCCCCGGCGCACCCACCGCGCACCTGGTCGCCATGCACCGTGACGACCGTACGGGCGTCTGGTCCGCGACCGGGAACGGCTCCTGGAAGGGCAAGTACTACCTCTACCGGGTCACCGTCTGGGCGCCGTCCGTGCAGCAACTGGTGACCAACCACGTCACCGACCCCTACTCGCTGGCGCTCTCCGCCGACTCCAGGCGCAGCGAGATCGTCGACCTCGACGCCCCCGGCACCGCGCCCACCGGCTGGACCGCCGAGAAGTCACCCGCGCCGGTCGGCCCGACCCGGCAGGAGATCCAGGAGCTCCACGTCCGTGACTTCTCGGTCGCCGACAGCACCGTCCCGGCCGCCGACCGCGGTACCTACCTCGCCTTCACCGACCTCAGCTCCCTCGGGATGAAGCACCTGGCGGCGCTGGCCAAGTCCGGCGTCACCACCGTGCACCTGCTGCCGGCCTTCGACTTCTCCTCGGTCCCGGAGAGCAAGGCCGAGCAGTCCACCCCGCCCTGCGACCTCGCCTCCTACCCCTCCGACTCGCAGCAACAGCAGGCCTGCATCGCCAGGACCGCCGCCACCGACGCCTACAACTGGGGCTACGACCCCTACCACTACACCGTCCCCGAGGGCTCCTACTCGACCGTCCCCGACGGCACCACCCGTACCCTGCAGTTCCGTCAGATGGTCGCCGCCCTGCACAAGGTCGGGCTGCGGGTGGTCATGGACGTGGTCTACAACCACACCGCCGCGTCCGGGCAGGACCCGAGGTCGGTCCTGGACCAGATCGTCCCCGGCTACTACCAGCGCCTCTCGGCGACCGGCGCGGTCACCACGGACAGCTGCTGCGCCGACACCGCGCCCGAGCACACCATGATGAACAAGCTGGTGGTGGACTCCACCCGGACCTGGGCCACCCAGTACCACGTGGACGGCTTCCGCTTCGACCTGATGGGCCTGGACCCCAAGCAGACCATGCTCGACGTGCAGGCCTCGCTCCAGCGGACCGGCCGCAGCGAGTTCCTCTACGGCGAGGGCTGGAACTTCGGCGTGGTCGCCGACAACGCCCGCTTCGTGCAGGCCACGCAGGTGAACATGGCGGGCACCGGCATCGCCACCTTCAACGACCGCCAGCGCGACGCGGTCCGCGGCGGCGGCCCGTTCGACACCGACCCGCGGATCCAGGGCTTCGGCTCCGGCCTCTCCACCGACCCCAACGGCGCCGCGGTCAACGGCGGCGCCGCCCAGCAGAAGGCGGCACTGCTGCACTCCATGGACCAGATCAAGGTCGGCCTGACCGGCGATCTGGCCGGCTACTCCTTCACCGACAGCGGCGGCAGGACGGTCACCGGCTCCGAGGTCGACTACAACGGCTCACCGACCGGCTACACCGCCAACCCCGGTGAGGCCATCACCTACGTGGACGCGCACGACAACCTCGACCTCTACGACGCCCTGGTCTACAAGCTGCCGGCCGGCACCTCGATGGCCGACCGGGCCAGGATGCAGTCGCTGTCCCTGGCCACCACCGCACTGTCCCAGGGCCCCGGCTTCGCCGTGGCCGGCAGCGACCTGCTGCGGTCCAAGTCGCTGGACGCCAACTCCTTCGACAGCGGCGACTGGTTCAACGCCATCCAGTGGAACTGCGCCCAGGGCAACGGCTTCGGCCGCGGGCTGCCGCCGGCGGCGTCCAACCAGTCCTTCTGGCCCTTCGCCCAGCCGCTGCTGGCGAACCCGGCGCTGGTCCCGGGCTGCCCGGCGGAACTCTCCGCCTCCGCGCAGTACCAGCAGTTCCTGCGGATCAAGCAGTCCACCCCGCTGTTCTCGATGGCCACCGCCGCCGAGGTGCAGCAGCGGCTCAGCTACCCGCTGTCCGGCACCGCCGGCGAGACCCCGGGCGTGATCACGCTCCACCTCGACGGCACCGGCCTGCACACCTACCGCTCGGTGACCGTGGTGTTCAACGCCACCCCGACCACCGAGCGGCAGACGCTGCCGACCCTGGCCGGCACCGCCCAGCAGCTCCACCCGGCCCAACTGGACGGCACCGACCCGGTCGTGAAGACCGCCGCCTTCGACCCGGGCACCGGAACCTTCACCGTCCCGGCCCGCACCGTGGCCGTCTTCGTCCAGCAGTAGCCCCCGTCACCGCCCCCGCACCGGCGGGCGGGTCCGTGCCTGACACCTCGCCCCGGAGGCGGGGTGTCAGGCCTCGCCGCCTGCCAGTGCGGCCAACTCGGCGTCCACCAGCCGCTGGTGCTCCTCCGCGTCCGCACGGGCCCGCTTCGGACTCCAGCGGCCTGCCATCACGAAGATGAACGGCAGGAACAGCAGCTGCCCGGCCAGGCAGACGAACCACCAGGTGCGCCAGTTCTGCGGGTTGTCCGCCTGGGCGGCCTGGACCTCGGGTCCGTACTGCTGCAGCACCGAGAGTGGCTGCGCCGCCTTCTGCACGGCCAACAGGCCCGGCAGGCCCACCTCCTGGACCGCCTGCGCCTGCAGGGCCGGCGGGATCGCCGTCGGCGGGTACTTCGCGAGCTCGCCGAACAGCTGCGCGTGCTGGGTGTAGATCGCCAGCGCCGGACCGGCCTCCTGCTGAGCGACGGCCACCTGGGCGCCGTGCTCCACCAGCGGGGTCGCCGAGGTCACCACGACCGGGACGAACGCGGCCGAGACCGCCACCACGATCCGGATGATCCAGCCCCACACCGCCAGGCCGGTGGCCGTGGCCGCCGGACTGCGCCGCTCCACGGTCTCGGTGAAACTCGCCATCCACGGCGCGTAGGTGAAGCCGGCCAGCACCCCGATGCCGACGAACATCCAGGCGAAGGTGTAGTAGCCGGTGGCCGGACGAGTCGCGCTCAGCGCGAACCAGAGCGTGAAGCCGATGCTGCCGACCGCGCCCACCACCATGAACGGCTTGCGCACCCGCAGCCGGTCCGAGAGCAGTCCGGCCACCACCAGGGCGATGGCGTTCGCGGCCCAGTACCAGTTCGCCAGCGCGTTCACCCGCTGCTCCGAGTAGCCGAAGGTGGTCGCGAAGTACACCACGAAGTTGCCCACCGCGGCGAAGTACAGCAGCAGGAAGACGCTGATCGCGAAGGCCGAGCCGACCACGTCCAGCCGCATCATCTGCCGCCAGTGGTTCTGTCCCTGAATCTCCGTCAGGTCGAGCCCCTTGGCCTTGGCCTCGACCAGGGCGCGGTCCCGCAGGGTCACCATGATCTGGTCGCGCAACCGGGGCGACAGCTCGCGCAGCCCCGCCAGCGCGACCAGGAAGACGATCAGCGCCGAGATGCCGGCGAACCGCAGCTCGTCCTGCCAGCTGGAGGAGTCCAGGGTGTTGCTGGTCACCGTGGTGACCACCAGGCTGCCCAGCACCGGTCCCATGGTCCAGTACCCCATCGCGGTGGCCCGGCCCAACTGCGGTGAGAAGTCCCGGATCAGCGCCGGGGTGGCCACCAGCACGATGCCCTCGACAAAGCCGACCAGGGCGAACAGCACCAGGTAGAGGGTCTTGCTGTTCGCGTTCGGCAGGCCGAACAGCACCAGCAGCCCGGTCACCAGCAGCCCGTAGACGACCATGTTGGCGCGGCCCCAGCGGTCGGCCAGACCGGCCACCAGCGAGGCGAACGCCCCGACCGCGTTCCCGACCACCGACACCCAGATGAAGTAGCGGTAGGTCATGTGGAAGTGGGTGATGATCGAGGTCGCGACGGCGTACTGGATGTAGAGCGCGTAGTACAGAACGATCGTGGTCAGCACCACGATCGCCAGGTAGGCGTAGCGGCGGGCGGTGTCCGGGTAGTGCGCCAGCTCGCGCCGCCAGAGCAGCGCGAGCGGGGCGGTTGCGGGTCTCGGCGCGGGGACGTCGGCTGTGGACGGCGTGGCGGTCATGCTGCTCCTCGGTGCACCGGTACGGGTGGGGCGGCGCGCGGTCGGGGCCGGACGGTCACGGCGCGCGGGCGCGTCTGCCTCCGGCGGCGAGGGCGTGAGGGGAGGCTAGTACCGACTGGTCGGTACGGACTAGACGCGTGCACGAGGTCCGTGCACCAACAGCGGCGCGGGGCCCCTCACCGCCGTCCACGGCATGCTGGGTGTGGCATGACCGGTCCGGCGGGGGAGCCCCGCGCCCGAGGGGACTGCGGAGTGCTAACTCTGCTGGCGTGCGGGCCAGGTGGGTACCACCGGCCGCCCGAAGGTGCTGCTCAGCACACCGGCGAAGGAGGCGTACCAGGCCAGTGCCGCGGTGATCAGCCCCAGCCAGCCGCCGGCCTTGGTGATCGAGTCGTTCTTGGCGAACTCACCGATGGAGAGGAGCGCGAAGGTCACGGTCAGGGCGACGAACACGCCCAGCACCGCGCCGCTGACCCGGATCGCCGCGACGGTCATGTACGCCGTGAAGATGGCCCAGGCCAGCAGGAACAGGCCGAGTGCCTTGTTGGCGTCGTGGGAGAGGACCAGGGTCGGGGCGACGTCCTTGATCAGGGCGTAGTACGCCAGCCAGAACGCGCCGAAGGAGCTGAACGCGGTTGCGCCGAACGTGTTGCCCCGGCGGAACTCCCACATCCCGGCGAGGAACTGGGCCAGCCCGCCGTAGAAGAGGGCGAGTGGGAGCACCACGCCCGCGGCCGCCTTGTCGAGGAACCCTGCGTTGAAGCAGCTGAGGACGAGCGTGGTCATGGCGAACCCGGCCAGGCCCAGAGGTGCGGGATCGGCGGTGGCCGATGCTGGGGAGGAAGCGGAGGCGGAGCGTGTCTGCGGCTCGACATTGGACATGGCGACTTGCCCCTTCCGGCGACACACGGTGCTGACACAACCAGTATGTGACGTATCAGCTGTTTGAGCGCCTTCACGGAGTGGGCCATTTTGTCCGTGCACGGGCATGCCGCCGGGGTGCGACCGGCACCGCTGCGGTCAGCCCAGGGTGCCGTCGAGTTGGGCGTAGGCGCGGGGGACGGCGTGGGTCAGCGTGTCCGCGTCGAACAGCCAGCCGGTGTCGGCCGCGAGCGCCTCGGAGGCGGGTACGCCGGCGGCGTGCAGCCGGGTCAGCCGGGCGGCGGTGGCGGCCAACCGGTCGCGCTGGGCCCGGACGAAGGCCGGGGCGACCGGGTCGCCGTGGCCGGGCACGATCACCGTGTCCGGGCCGATCCCGGCGAGCACGGCGTCCAGGGTGGGCGCCCAGTCCAGCGGGTAGGAGTCGGGGCCGAGTGCGGGCGGTCCGGACTCCTCGACCAGGTCGCCGGCCAGCAGCGCGTCCGCGTCCGGGATGTGCACCAGCAGGTCGCCGTCGGTGTGGCCGCGTCCGGGGTGCCGCAGCTCCACCAGGCGGTCGCCGAGGTCCAGGGTGTGGCTGAGGTCCACCAGATGGTCCGGGACCACCTCCACCAGCTCGGCCATCCCGGCCGCCCACGTCCCGCCCTTCGCGGTCATCAGCTCCTTGAACGCCACCGCCTCCTGGTCGCTCCCCGAGTCCCGCATCGAGGCCGCCGCCGCCCGGTGCGCCCACAGCTGCGCCGGTGGCAGCAGCCGGGGCGCGGTGAACTCGGCGTTGCCCCAGACGTGGTCGAAGTGGGAGTGGGTGTTCACCACCCAGCGCACCGGAGCGGCCGACAGCTGCCGCAGGTGCTCCCGCAGTTCGCGGCCCTCGGCGAGGCTGCAGCGGGTGTCGACGACGAGCAGACCCTCGCTGCCGACGACCGCGCCGACCGTCACGTCGCAGGGCTCGTACCGGCGCTGGAACACCCGGTCGGCGACCTCGCGCCAGGCCGGTCCCTGGTGCGTGGCGCGGCCGGGGGCAGGAGTGCTGGCCATGGGCGGGATCGTTTCCTCTCGGTGGCGGGGGCTACTTGGCCTCGGTGATCGGGAAGCGCCGGGGCGCGACGACCAGCAGTACCACCGTGGCCAGCGCCGCCGCCCCGGCCGCGCCGAGGTAGACGTGGTCGACCGCCGCCGCGACGGCGTGCCGCAGGTAGTCGGTGGCGGCGGAGCCCAGCCCGCCGTGGCCCGCGCCGCCCTGACTGCCTCCGCTGTGACGTCCCCCGGCGTGGTCGAGCAGCGCGTTGGACACCTGGTCCAGGCTGCCTGGCAGCCCGCCGCGGATCGCGGCCGGGGCGTCCCGCAGCCGGGAGGCCAGGGTGGAGTTGGCGACCACCGCGAACAGCACCGCGCCCACGCTCTGGCCGACCTGGCGGCAGAACAGGATCGAGGCGGTGGCGGTGCCGCGCTCGTGCCAGGGGACGCTGGACTGCACCCCGACGATCAGCGGCAGCTGGAACAGCCCCAGGACGGCCCCCAGCAGCAGCATCACCAGGGCCGGCTGCCAGGCCGCGCCGCCGAAGGGCAGCAGGGTGAATCCGGCCAGGACCACCGTCGCGCAGGCCGCGCCGATCACGGCGGTGTCGCGGAAGCCTATGCGCAGGTAGACGCGGCCGGAGAGGGCCGCGGATATCGGCCAGCTGATGGTCATCACGGAGAGCACGAACCCGGCCGCGACCGGGGCGAGCCCGAGCACCGACTGCGCGTACATGGGCAGGAAGACCACCGGTGCGATCATCAGCACGCCGAGGAAGCCCAGTGCCAGGTTGACGCCGGCGATGACGCGGCGGCGCCAGACCCAGCCCGGGATGATCGGTTCCGCCGCCCTGCGTTCGATCCACACCGTCACCACCACGCCCAGCGCGCTCGTCGCGAACAGGACGAGGCTCTGCGGGGACGTCCAGGCCCAGGCCACCCCGCCCTGGACCAGGGCGAACAGCAGCAGGCCGGTGGAGCAGAACAGGCCGAGGGCACCGGCCCAGTCGACCCGGGCGCTGCGGGTCCGCACCTCCTCGTGCAGATGGCGCAGCAGCAGGAACAGGGCCACCAGGCCGATCGGCAGGTTCACCAGGAAGATCCAGCGCCAGTCCGCGTACCCGGCCAGCAGCCCGCCGATGGTCGGCCCGGCGACCGCCGACACCGCCCAGACCGTGGACATCGCGGCCTGGATCCGGCCCCGCTGCTTCAGCGGGTAGAGGTCGGCCGCGATGGTCTGCACCGTCCCCTGGATCGCTCCGCCGCCGAGTCCCTGCAGCAGCCGGAACGCGATCAGGCTCGGCATGTTCCAGGCGGTGGCGCAGAGCAGCGAGCCGAACAGGAAGATCGCGCAGCCGACCAGCAGCACCGGCTTGCGCCCCAGCGAGTCGGCGAGCTTGCCGTACACCGGGATGGTGACCGTCACCGTGAGCAGGTAGCCGGAGAACATCCAGGAGAAGTAGCTGAAGCCGCCCAGGTCGCCGACGATCTGCGGCACCGCGGTGGACACCACCGATGAGTCCATCGCGGCCAGCGCCATCGCCAGCATCAGCGCCGCGACGACCAGCCGTCTCCGCCCCGCCGGCGCGGAGTCCGGGTCCGCGGCGTCCCCGCCCCGGTCGCCCGCCGCCTCCGCCGTGTCCGGATCGCTGCCCTGCCGGTCGCCGTCCATCACCGCTCACCCGCCCCTTGTCCGTGCCACCCTCGCGCCCGCCACCCTGCCACACTGGGCACACTGCTCCTAGGAAGGGATCCACCATGCGTGACCAGGTACTTGTGCAGCGCGCGGACGAGGAGGCGGCCCAGGGCCGCCACGCGGCCGCCCTGGAGTTGTACGCGCGGGCCTGGGACAGCAGGCATGACGAGGTCGCAGAGAAGCTGCTGGACCTGGTCGAGGCCTGGGGCGACGTCGACGCCGCGCTGGCCGTTCTGCAGCAGACCGCCGAGTCCGGCGTGATCACCGCCTACGAGGCGCTGGCCGCGCTGCTGATCGAGATCGAGGAGCCGGAGGACGCGCTGGAGGCTCTGGAGGCCGCCCACACGGCCGGTCGTGCGGTGACGCTGTGGACCGCGGCGGTGCTGGCCGACGAGCTGGACGACCGCGAGCAGGCCGAGCAGTGGTACCGCCGGGCCATCAGCGACGGCGAGCCCGGGGCGCTCAACGACTTCGGCGTCTTCCTCAGCGACGACCCGGACCGCCTGGTGGAGGCGGAGGAGGTGCTGCTGCTGGCGGTCGAGGGCGGCGACGTGATGGCGCTGGGCAACCTGGGCCGGATGCACCTGGAGGGCGACGACCCCGAGCGGGCGCTGCCCTGGCTGACCCGGGGCCTGACCGAGGGCGTGCGCTCGGTGCTGGTGCCGCTGGCCGAGGTCGAGGTGCAGCTGGGCCGCTACGACGAGGCCCGCGCCCACCTCACCGAGGCGCTCGCGGACGAGGTCGAGGGAGCCAGGCTGGCCTGGGCGAACTACTGCGCCGAGCACGGCACCGAGGCGGAGCAGGCCGCCGCCGAGAGCGAGTTCCTGACCGCGCTTCAGCAGGACGAGCCCGGTGCGCACTTCGACTACGCGCTGTTCCTGGCCGACCGGGACCGGATCGACGAGGCCATCAAGGAGTACGAGGCGGCGGCGGCCGACGGCGAGGCCAACGCCTGGCTGAACCTGGCCCTGATCTACGAGGACCGCAAGGACCGGCGGACGGCGGAGGACTGCTACCGGGGCGGGATCGAGGCCGGCGACCTGCAGGCCCTGCTGGCCTACGCCGAGTTCCTGCGCCAGTGGGGACGGCAGAAGGACATCCCGGCGCTGTTCGCGCCTGCCGCCGCTCTGGGCGCGGACGAGGCCGAGGTGGAGCAGCTGCGCGCTCTCGCGGGCGGAAAGTGACTGCCGCGCAGGGCTGCTGACGGCCCGTGACCGAGGGGCGGCGCTGCCGACCGCGCGCCGTGACGGGCGGGGTCGGCAGCGGGGTCGGCTGCGCCGGGGCTGGGCGTCAGCCCTGCGCGTCGGCGACCGGCGCCGCCGGGGGCTGCTGCACCGGGACGGCCTGCGCGGCCGCTGCGTCCTGGACCGGCGGGGCCTGGACCGGCGGCGCGACCGGAGCGGCCTGCGGGTACGCCGTGCCCGGCGCGGGCGGGTACGGCATCCCGGGCTGGCCGGCCGGGGGGTACGCCATGCCGGGCGCGGCCTGGGCCGGCGGGTAGGGCATGCCGGGCTGGCCGGCCGGCGGGTAGGCGCCGTACGGGGCGGGCTGGGCGGCGGCGGTGCCGGCGGCGCGGCGTGCGCCCAGCGACTTGAAGAAGTTCACGACCAGCAGGACCGGCAGGATGAACGCCTTGAAGAGGATGAAGTAGGTGCCGCCCTGGAAGATGAAGGCGAGGTAGACGGCGTAGCCGAAGAACGCGAGTCCGACCAGACCGTTGAAGATCCGCATGCCGGTGCTCTGGTTGCCCTTGATCACAGCGAGCACGGCCATGACGATGCCGCTGAACGCCAGCAGCACCACGTACCACGAGAAGCCGGGGGAGTTGCTGAAATCAAGGTTCACGACGGACTGCTCCCGTTGATAAAGAAAAGCTAAAGAGATCGGCGACGCTAGCGGATTCCCGCTGCACGCGTCAGCCCCTCGCCATCGACTGGAATACGTCCGTGACCTGCGGCTCCGTGGGGTGTCCACGATGCGGCGGTCTGGGTGCAGATGCCCGCGGCGGCGTCGGCGCGGGTGCCCGGGCGGTCAGGGACGGCCCACCTGGAGCGCGGTGCGGACGTCCGTCTGGTCCGGGAGCCGGGAGAGGTCACGCCTGATCAGTTCCTCGATCCGCCGCACCCGGTAGTGGACGGTGTTGACGTGGACGTGCAGCGCCTTGGCGGTACGGGCCCAGGAGCCGTCGCAGTCGAGGAAGGCGGTCAGGGTGCCGAGCAGCGAGACGCTGTTCTCGCGGTCGTGCTCCTCCAGCGGGCCGAGGACCCGCTGCCGGTAGGCGTCGGTCACCTCGACCGGGACGCCGCGCAGCAGCGCGGCCAGGGTGGCCGGTTCGTCGGCGTCGGCGAAGGGGTCCGCGCCGGCCAGCGCGTAGCGGGCCCGGACCAGGGCCGCGCGCAGCTCGGTGGCGGTGGGTGCGACGGTCGGGCCGACGCCGATCCGCAGTACCTGGCTGCTGGTCAGCCGCGCCTGCAGGCGCGGCAGCAGCTCACGCAGCAGGTCGGTCCGGACCGGCCCGCCCACCAGGGCGATCGCCTCGCCGCGGGAGTCCGGGCCGGCCACGAACCCGGCGCCGGTGCTGTGCAGGGCCTCGGTCAGCGCGTCCAGCGCCCAGGCCGCCGGGGCCCGGTCGATCCGTACGGCGATCGGGGTCAGCTCCTGGTCGGGGGCCAGGCCGCAGGCGCCGATGGCGTCGGCGAGGTCGGTCCGGTCGGCGGCGCCCCCGGTCCCGAGCAGGTCGAGCAGGGCCGCCGCGGCGTTGCGCCGCGCGGCGATCTCGGAGCGGGCGGCCGCCGCGACCGGCGCCAGCAGCTCGGCCAGGCCGTGCATCAGCGGATGCGTCCCCGGTGTCAGCTGCCAGCCGTCGAACGGTGACCCCCCGGCCGGGCCGAGCGCGATGGCGCTGGGGTGCGGCGCGCTCCCGTCCGCCGGGTCGGCCGCGCCGGCGGAGCCGGAGGCGGCGATCACCCGGCCGGTGGCCGAGAGCACCGCACAGTCGGGCAGGCCCAGCCGGACCACCGCCAGGGCCAGGACCCGCGCCAGCGGCTCGCCGCCGTCCAGCAGATCGGCGAGCTCCTGGCGGGCCAGTTCCGGCAGGGCCATGGCCCGCCCCGCGTCCTTGCCGGGGTCGCCCCACAGGCGGAGGTAGATCCGGTCGGTGACGGCGCGGAAGCTGGTGGCGCTGGGGACGGTCAGCAGCGGGATGCCATGGGTGCGGCAGGCGTCGACCAGGCTCGGCGGGACCCACCCGTGGGTCCCCTCACCGGCCAGCAGCGCGGCGACCCCCGCGCTGCGCAGCGAGTTCGCGAAGCGCAGCGCGGCCCCCTCCCGGCCCGACGCGGGCTGCCACCAGACCAGGCCGCTGAGCACCAGCTCGCCGGGCTGCAGATAGCGCGCCGGGTCCTGCAGGTCGGTGGAGGTCACCCCGGTCACCTGGCGGCCGAGCAGCTCCGGGGTTCCCCAGGCCAGGCCGAGGCGCAGGTCCTCCAGTTCCAGCAGATCTCCGACGATCATGTCGTGCTCCTTGTGCGCCCGCGCTCGGGCGGTCGTCCGCAGATGCGAGGACCGGGCGCGTCAGAGCATCGTAGATGCGACCTCAGAGCAGCGAAATCCCTCTTGGTTGATTCACCAATCCAGCAGGCCGGACGTGGTGCCCCTCGCCAGTCGTCCCTCCAAGCGGGCCGCTGCTTCAATCGCGGCATGGATCTGAACACGGTGCTGGAGGTGCGCGACGCCCGCCGTCGCGAGGTGTGGCGGCCGGGTGACGCCTGGCTGGGCGGCGGCACCTATCTCTTCTCCGAGCCGCAGCCGCACCTGCGCCGCCTGATCGACCTCAGCCGCACCGGCTGGGAGCCGCTCGCGGTGACCCCGGACGGCGGCCTGGAGATCGCCGCGACCTGCACGATCGCCCAGCTGTCCCGCTTCGCGAGGTCCGCGGAGCGGCCCGCCGAGTGGACCGCCGGGCCGCTGTTCGAACAGTGCTGCCGGGCCTTTCTGGCGTCGTGGAAGATCTGGAACATGGCCACCCTCGGCGGGAACCTGTGCAACTCCCTGCCCGCCGGGCCGATGATCTCACTGACCGCCGCCCTGGACGGGGTCTGCCTGCTGCGGTCCCAGGACGGTGCGTCGCGGGAACTGCCGGTCGCGAACTTCGTCACCGGCGCCGGGCGCAACCGGCTGCAGCCGGGCGAGCTGCTGCGCTCGGTGACGCTGCCGGCCCGTGCGCTGCGCTCCCGTACCGCGTTCCGGCAGGCGTCGCTCTACGGCCTGGGCCGCTCCGGGGCGCTGGTGATCGGGACGGCCGACCCGGTGGACGGCGCCCTGACGGTGACCGTCACCGCCTCGACCGTGCGGCCGATCCGGCTGTGGTTCCCGGTACCGCCCAACGAGGCGGCCCTGCGCGAGGCGATCGAGTACCGGATCGCGGCGGAGGAGTACTTCGACGACATCCACGGACTGCCGGCCTGGCGACGGCACATGACCTTCCGCTTCGCCGAGGAGGTCCGCAGGGAACTGATCGAGGACATCGAGGACACGCAGGCCGTCGAGGCCGCACAGGACATCGAGGGGTGCAGACGATGAGCTTCGCGATCCGGGTGAACGACCAGCCCTTCGACGCCGAGCCGCGCCCCGGCCAGTGCCTGCGCACCTACCTGCGCGAGCGCGGCTGGTTCGGGGTGAAGAAGGGCTGCGACGCGGGTGACTGCGGTGCCTGCACGGTGCAGGTCGACGGCGAGCCGGTGCACAGCTGCCTCTACCCGGCGGTACGCGCCGAGGGCCGCTCGGTGACCACCGTCGAGGGCCTCGCCAGGGACGGCGAACTGCATCCGATGCAGCAGGCGTTCCTGGACGCGCAGGGCTTCCAGTGCGGTTTCTGCACGGCCGGCTTCCTGATGACCACCTCCGCCCTGAACGAGGAGCAACTCACCGATCTGCCACGGTCGCTGAAGGGCAACCTGTGCCGCTGCACCGGCTACCGGGCGATCGAGGACGCGGTCCGCGGGGTCAGGCACGCCGAGCAGCCGTGCGCCGGACAGGCGGTGGGCCGCAGCCTGGGGGCGCCGGCCGGGCCGCAGGTGGTCACCGGCACCGCCCGCTACACCTTCGACATCGAGGTCGAGGGGCTGCTGCAGATGAAACTGCTGCGCTCCCCGCACCCGCACGCCCGGATCGTCTCGATCGACACCTCGCGCGCGCTGCGCGTGCCCGGCGTCCACGCGGTGTTCACCCACCACGACGCCCCCGACAAGCTGTACTCCTCGGCCCGGCACGAGCACCCCACCGAGGACCCGGACGACACCCGGGTGCTGGACGACGTGGTCCGGTTCGTCGGGCAGCGCGTGGCGGCCGTGGTCGCCGACAGCGAGGGGGCCGCCGAGGAGGGCTGCCGGCAGATCGTGGTGGAGTACGAGGAACTCCCGTACGTCATCGACCCGGAGCTCGCCATGCTGCCCGGCGCGCCGGTGATCCACCCGAAGGGACCGGAGTCGCGCATCTTCCGCGCCCAGGACAACGTCTGCGGCGAGGTGCACGGCGAGCTGGGCGACGTCGAGCGGGGCTTCGCCGAGGCCGACGTGGTCTACGAGGAGACCTTCCGGACCCAGCGGGTCCAGCACGCCAGTCTGGAGACGCACGGCTGCGTCGCCTACTTCGAGCAGGGTGAGGACGGCGGCGAGGAGCGGCTGGTGGTGCGCTCCAGCACCCAGGTGCCCTTCCTGACCCGGCGCGCCCTCTGCGACCTGTACGACCTGCCGATGGAGAAGGTCCGGGTGATCGCGGGCCGGGTCGGCGGCGGGTTCGGCGGCAAGCAGGAGATGCTCACCGAGGACATCGCGGTGCTGGCCGCGCTGAAGCTGCACCGGCCGGTCAAGCTGGAGTTCACCCGCCCCGAGCAGTTCTACGGCGCCACCACCCGGCACCCCTTCAAGGTCACGGTGAAGGTCGGTGCCCGAAGCGACGGCATGCTGACCGCCCTTCAGTTCCGGGTGGTCGCCAACACCGGCGCGTACGGCAACCACGGCCCGGCGGTGATGTTCCACAGCGTCGGCGAGTCGATGGGCGTCTACCAGGCGCCGAACAAGAAGGTGAACGCGTACTCGGTCTACACCAACGGCGTGCCCGCCGGCGCGTTCCGCGGCTACGGACTCGGCCAGGTCACCTTCGCCCTGGAGTCGGCGATGGACGAGCTGGCCCGGCGCCTGGACATCGATCCGCTCGTCCTGCGCGAGAAGAACGTGATCGGCCCCGGCGACCACATGGAGGGCCCCTGCGGCGAGGAGGAGGACCTGCACATCGCCAGCTACGGCCTGGACCAGTGCCTCCAGGTGGTGCGCAACGCCCTCGCCGACGACCGCAGCGCCGAACTGGCACCCGAGGGCTGGCTGGTCGGGCAGGGCTTCGCGATGTCCGCCATCGCCACCGGACCGCCCGGCGGCCACTTCGCCGACGCCACGGTGAAGCTGCTGGAGGACGGCAGTTACGACATCGCGGTGGGCACCGCGGAGTTCGGCAACGGCACCACCACCGTCCACAAGCAGATCACCGCCGGCGCGCTGGGCACCACGGTGGACCGCATCGCGATCCGGCAGTCCGACACCGACGTGGTCAAGCACGACACCGGCGCGTTCGGCTCCGCGGGCACGGTGGTGGCGGGCAAGGCCGTGATGAAGGCCGCCAACGCGCTCGCCGAGCAGATCCTCTCCTTCACCGCCGAGTACGCCCGCACCCCCCGCAGCCTGCTGCGGCTGACCGCCGACTCGGTGGAGTGCGACGGCCGGCTCGTCTCGCTCAAGGAGATCTTCGAGGCCGCGCGCGGCAGGGAGGTCGAGCTCAGGGCCGACGGGCACTGGGGCGGTTCGCCCCGCTCGGTGGCCTTCAACTCGCAGTGGTTCCGGATCGCGGTCGACCCGGACAGCGGCGAGATGAAGATCCTGCGCAGCGTCCACGGTGCCGACGCCGGCAAGGTGATGAACCCGATGCAGTGCCGCGGCCAGGTCGAGGGCGGTGTCGCCCAGGCGCTCGGCGCGACCCTCTTCGAACAGGTGCTGGTGAACGATCGCGGCGAGGTCACCACCGCCGCCTTCCGCCGCTACCGCCTGCCCGCCTACGCCGACGTGCCGCGCACCGAGGTCCACTTCACCGAGACCTCCGACTCGATCGGCCCGCTGGGCGCCAAGTCGATGAGCGAGAGCCCCTTCAACCCCGTCCCGCCGGCCTTCGCCAACGCCCTGCGCGACGCCACCGGCGTGCGGTTCACCGAGGCCCCGTTCCTGCGCGACAAGGTCTGGCAGGCCATCGAGGAGCACCGCCGGCAGCAGCGGCGCTGACCGCAGCGCCGCTGACCGAAGTGGGCCCCGCCCGCCTGGCCGGGACTCTCCTATGTGAACGCCATTCGAATGATCAGTGACGGAAGGGGCTTGATAGCACAAGAGGGTTCATATCCATGAATCCTAACCATAATTCTGAACTCTTACCATGCCACGCCTTGCCTGTGATGCTCCGTCAGGGAACCGTCGTTTGAGGGATGTCCATCAGGTTTTCCACCGTCAGGAGTGGCACGTATGAGATGGATGACAGCACCGTCCGGAGGCGGGACCAGGCGCCTGTTCGTCTGCGGGCTGGTGGTGGCGCTGGTCGCCCTCGCCGCCTCGCTCGGCTTCGCCGGACCCAGCAGTGCGACAGCATCGGCGGCCAGGGCGTCGGCGGCGAAGGCGTCGGGGTCCCCGGCGTGGACCGGGACGTTCGACGGCTTCCCCTCGACCGCGTGGCACCTACTCCAACCTGCAGCCCGTCAGCGATTCCACCGCGCCCGGCGGCGGCCAGGCCCTCCAGGTCACCTACCCCGCCCTCAGCGGGCCGCCCAGCTGCGGCTGCGGGCTCGGCGGCGGCCAGTTCTACCAGAACCTCAACTTGAACGGGCAGCAGGCGCTGGCCCAGAGCCCGACCGTCGACCTGAAGTACTGGTACCGGTTCCCGGTCGGTTTCGACTTCGGCGGCAAGACCGCCGGGAAGATGCCCGGCCTCTACGGTGGCGTGCCCGGCTGCGAGAGCGGCGGCCAGCACTGCAACGGCGGCTGGTCCACCCGCTACATGTGGCGCGGCGGCAGTACCAGCGCACCCGACGGCGAACTGTACTTCTACACGGCCTCGGGCTCGGGTTACGGCGCGGACCTGTGCCTGGGCAACTGGCACTTCCCCGCCGACGGCAAGTGGCACTCCATGGAGCAGCTGGTGAACACCGGCTCCGGGCAGATCACCGTCTGGGCCGACGGCGGAGCGACTCCCGTCTGCCAGACCACCCAGACCCTCGGCGGCACTCCCGTCTCGGGCACCTTCTTCTCCACCTTCCACGGCGGTCACGACACCTCGTGGAGCCCCACCCACACCACCACCGACGAGTTCGCCGACTTCACCCTGGCCACCGCCCAGCAGAGCGGCGGCGGCACCTCCCCGGCCACACCCGCCGGGCTGGTGGTTACCGGCAGCACCAGCTCGTCCGCGACGCTGAACTGGACCGAGCCGGCCGGCAGTGACCCCGCCGCCTCCTACCGGGTGTACGAGGGAGGCGCGGTGGTCGCCACCTCGACCACGACCGGTGTCACCGTCAGCGGCCTGGCCGCGAACAGCACCCACTCGTACACCGTGACCGCCGTGGACGCCTCCGGTGCCGAGTCCGCACCCAGCGCCCCGGTCACCGCCACCACCAGCGGCTCCGGTGGCGGGGGCGGCGGCAGCTTCACCCAGGCCGACATCGACTCGGCGGTCGCCGCGCCGGGTATCGCGTTCGCGGCGCCCACCTCGGCGGTGCCGAGGCCCGGCACCAACCCGGTCAGCATCGGCGCCGCGAAGGTCCTGTACTACCTGGCCCTGGTCGACCGGCAGGCCCCCGGGAGCAGGGCGAGCAACGGGACCACCGTGGACAGTGCGCTGCTCGCCCAGGTACGCAGCCTGATCGCCGGCGGCCATGAGCCGGACGCGGACGGCGGCCTGGAGGGGTGGGCGCACGCACCCGTCGCCCAGGCACTGCTGCTGCTGAAGAACGGGCCCGCCTGGAGCGAGCTCTCGGCGGCCGAGCAGAACAGGGTCTCGCTGCTGGAGGAGGCGATGGGCTTCGCGGGCAACTACACCTACAACGACGCCAGCAGCTTCTCCTCCGGCATCTGCGGCTTCGGCAACTTCAGCAAGACCAACAACCCCAACTACCGCGACGGGTACGTGGATGTGGAGGCCGCCGCGATCCAGTACTTCGGCGCCTCCAGCTGGGACGCCATGCTGGCCGGCTTCGACGACGCCACCCTGGCCTCCCAGCTCGACGCGGCCGGCCTGACCAACGCGGGCGGCTGCTACAGCGCCGTGGGCCCGGCCGCCAACGCACCGGTCCAGCGCCCGTTCGTCTGGGAGGGCCACCCGGCCACCGACCTGATGGGGATCTGGAACCAGCTCGCCGCCGACACCTTCGACAAGACGGTGACCAGTGTCAACGGACCCGCCCACATCGCCGACGGCAGCACCAGCCCGGTCCAGGGCCAGCTCGGCATGGGCCATGAGTTCGATTCCACCGACTCGGCGGGTCTGCGCAGCTCCGCCCTCTACGTCTTCGAGGGCTGGATGAACGTCACCGGCAACCGCGTGGCGATGACCGCACTGGGCAGCTTCAGCTGCCCCGCGGCCTCCTCCGCGGGGCGCTACAGCGTGGGCAGCCAGGACCTGGTCTACAAGCTGCACCACGGCTACTACAGCTACGGCCTCAACCAGAACGGAGTACTGACCGACGATCACGGCGACCCGGCCACCGACGGCCCCGACGTCAAGGGCTACCAGTACGACCTGGACGCCTACCACGCCCTGGTGAGCACCCAGGGCTGCTGATCCACCGCGGCTGCGGCCGGGGGGGGGGGGGGGGGGGGCCCCCCCCCGCCCCCCCCCCCGGGGGGGGGGGGGGGGCGAATAGGTGGGGGAGAGAGATGGGAGAGTGGTG